>NZ_LR214986.1:600000-900000 GCF_900660545.1 Mycoplasmopsis cynos
CAATTAGGGCAATATTTTCTGTTGATATGTTAAATGAAGGTTGGGATGTATTAAATTTATTTGATATTGTTCGTCTTTATGATACAAGACAAGGAAGTGGAAAAGCTGGAAAAGTCGGTTCTTATACAATAAAGGAAGCACAGTTGATAGGTAGAGGAGCTAGATATTGTCCGTTTATAGAAGAAGACGAAGATTTTAAGTTTAAACGCAAATATGATGGTGATATTGAAAATAAAAATCGTATTTTAGAAACGATGTATTTCCATAGTAAAAATGATTCAAAATATATTTCAGAATTAAAACAAGCTTTAATTGAAACAGGACTCCAATCGCCTGATCCAATTACGATTGAGTATAAATTAAAAGAAGAATTTAAAGATAGCGAATTCTATAGAAAAGGTTATGTTTTCACAAATAAAAGATTGCCCAAAGGAAGAGATACTATTTCTACAATCGAGCCTAGTACGAGAACAAAAACTTACTATTATACAGCACTTTCAAGAAGCGGAAATGTAATTAACTTATTTGGTGATGAAACGAAAAAAAATAATTTAATAGATACAAAAATTAATAATATTAAATTTAAAGAAATGGATTTGAATATTTTATTAGGAGCTAGTGAATATTTTGAAGAATTAAGATTTGATATTTTAAAACAAAAATATCCTACTTTAAATTCTAAAATTGAGTTTTTTACATCAGATAAATTTTTAGGAAATTCAAATATTGAAATAACTTATTCCACTGATGAATTAAAAGGTAGAGATATATTTTCGGCTGTAAAAAAAGCTTTAGTTTCAATATCTTCTCATGTGAGTTCTTTAAAACAAGAATTTGTTGGTTCCACAGAATTTACTCCTAAATTATTAAAAGAAGTCATAAAAAACAAGAAAATATATATGGAAAAAATCGATTCTAATGGTGGTAAAGGTGATTTGCAAAATAATTGTTTTAACGACGAATACAGACTAGATTTAAGAAATGAAAGTTGGTATGTTTTTAATGATAATTATGGTACAAGTGAAGAAAAATTGTTCATAAAATATTTTAAAACTTCCATAGAGCCTAAACTAAAAGAAAAAGATTTAGAATATTATGTAGTTCGTAATGAAAGAATACCTGAACTTGCCATCTACTCATTTGAAGCTGGAGAAAGATTAGAACCAGACTTTTTACTATTTATTAGAAAAAAACAAGTTGATGGAAATTTAACATATCAAGGGTACGTTGAACCTAAAGGAACACATTTATTAGAAAAAGATGCATGGAAAGAAAGTTTTTCTTTACAAATAGAAAATCTAGCAACTGTCAAAGGATTATTTTCTGATAATCATAAAATAATAGGACTACCGTTTTTCAACAAAGAAAATAGAATGGAAGAATTTGAAGAATCAATAGATAAATTAATTTTAAAATTAAAGTAGTTTAATAATATCTGAAATAAAATATGAAATTAAAATATCGAGTGATAAAGATTGTTTTATTCAATTAAAATGTTTGCTGAATTGCAAAGTCAAGTGCAACAATATAATTAAAAAAATCCCTCCCATTAGAACCTTAAAAACGATTAAGTTTTTGGGTTCTAATGGGAGGGATTCCCAAAATGCAAAGTCAAGTGCAACACTTATTTTGCATAAAAATAACAATCATGAATTGTAAAAATGATTGTTATTTTTTTATTTAGAAAATTTAAAAAATTTATTTATTTTATTTTTTTAAAAAATAAATTTCTACTTGTGTTTGAAGTTCTTTTTTTCTGATTATAAATATAAAGAGGTTCTTCCTTAGGTATTTCCTTTCAAGGTTCATCTCTATAATTTAAATTAAAAAATAATTCATCAGCAGAGAAATAATTATGAATTTTTCTTGGCATATTGTTTATGGTCTTTTGAAGGTCATAAATTTCTTTTTCCGATATTTTGTTGAAATTTGTTCCTTTAGGAAATTCTCTTCTTACCAATCCATTAAAATTTTCATTTAGTCCTTTTTGGAAGGAAGCGTAAGGATCAGCTTGATAAATTGGTATGTTTAACCTATAGCCAATATAAAATAAAGCTTTAAATTCAAATCCATTATCAGTAGTTATTGATTTAACATTTAGTTTGTAAATTTTAATATATTCCCAAAGCTTTAATATTAATTTCCATGGATTCTTGTTTTCTAATTTTATTATAAGTCCTCATCTTGTTTTTCTTTCAGTAAATGTTAATAAATGGGATGATAAACTACTTCTTTTTCCGACTATTAAGTCTATCTCTCAATGACCAAATTCATTCTCAAAATTTTTATTAAAACCCCTTGTCCATATAGGTTTTACTATTCTATTACCGACTAAAGTTTTGACAACATCATGTGTTTTTCTTCCTTTATTATATTTTCTTAAACGTTGTTTCGAATCCAATACTCATAGACCACTATTTATTCAATTAAATACTGTTCTTAAAGTAGGTATTTTAAATTTGAAATGATGTTGAATATAAAAATGAGTTAGATCTACTCCAAAATATTTTTTGTTAAATTTTAAAATAAATTGATTAGTAAATTCTTCATATTTATTTATATTATTAATGAGTTTAATTTGTTCTTTTCACCTTATTCTATTTAAATGTTTGTTATGTGCTTCCATACCAATATAACCATTTTCAGTTGAATTATTTTTAATTTCTCTTAGTACTGATGATTTTGTGTAACCTAAAATTTGAGAAATTTCAGAAATTGGAGTTTCAAACTTTTTAAGTAAAATTTCTAATTCAATTCTTTTTTCTAAGTTAAAATGTTTATAATTAATAATGAGCACCTCCTGAGTTTATAAATTGGTGCTTTTTCTTTTTTAAAGCACCAATTTAATTTTATATTTTATTAAGAAAAGAATAATAAAATTTCCCCCACCCAAACACATAAAAACAATTAAGTTTTTTTGTGTTTGGGTGGGGGAAATTTTTAATTAAGCTGTTGCACTTGACTTTGCAATTCAGCAATCCCTCCCATTAGAACCTTAAAAACGATTAAGTTTTTGGGTTCTAATGGGAGGGATTTTATTATTATTTTCTTAATAAAAAATAAAATTAAATTAAACAGGGAAAATTTTTTGGTACTGTAGGATATTTTGTGTAAATTCTCTTTTGCTAACAAAAAATGTTAGAGATTTGAGAATAACAAACACAAATCTAAGTAAATTATAACAAAAAACAAACATACTCTATAATTAAATACAAGGCAAGCCCTGATTTATTAAGTATGTTCGTTTTTTTATTCTTCTTCAAATGCAATTTTTAACTGATTCAAAATTTGACCTCAATTTTGAGTTATTTTATCTCACTTTTTAAGTTGATTTTGAATTGCAAAATAAACAATTTTCATAAGTGATTCTTCAGTTGGAAAAGATGTCTTATTTTTAGAAATTTTTCTAATGTTTCTATTTAAATTTTCAATAACGTTAGTTGTATAAATTAATTTTCTAATCTCTGATGGAAAATTAAAGAAAGTCACTAATTCATCAAAATTGTCTCTTCAACTTTTAATTGCATAACTATACTTTGAGTTTCATTTGTTTTCAAAAACTTCTAAAAATCTTGATGCTTCATCTATATTATTAGCTTGGTAAATATTTTTCATATCAATTGTAAATTCTTTAATGTCTTTATAATTTACGAATTTAACAGAATTCCTTATTTGGTGGACAACGCATTTTTGAATTTGTGTTTTAGGAAAAACTGCTTTTATAGCGTTTGAAATCCCGGCAAGATTATCACTTGACATTAAATATATTTCCTGAACACCTCTTAATTTTATATCATTAAACACTTGCATTCAGTACTTTGAGCTTTCTGACTCATCGATTCAAAACCCTAAAACATCTTTATAACCGTCAATTGAATAACCCATAACAATATAAACTGACTTTTCTACAAGTCTGTTTTCTTCTTTAACCTTAAATCTAATGCCATCAATAAATATCATTGCATAAGTTCTTTCTAATGGTCTATTTTGTCACTCAACTATTTGTGGCATTATTTTATCGGTAACTCTGCTGAGAAAACTTGGATCAACATCAACTCCATAAATTTCATGTAAGGTATCAGATATATCTCTTGTTGATACACCCTTTGAATATAAGTTTATAATTTGACTCTCTATTTTGGAAATATCATACTGATATTTCAGAATAATATGAGGTTCAAATTCAGAATTTCTATCTCTTGGGATTTCCAATTCAACATTCCCAAAACTATATTTAACTGTTTTTTTATACGAACCATTTCTATAATTATTCTTAATTCTATTTTTATGTTCATATCTATCATAACCTAAGTGTTTCTTCATTTCTTCTTCAAGAATCGACTGAATAAGATTCTAGTGTTATTTTTAACTATTTCATAAACTTCTTCTATCGTAGTTGGTTTAAATTTTTCATAAAGTTCTTTAGAACTCATTAAAGAATTTTCACTTTTTTTCATAAATTAAAAAATCTTCTATATTAAATATTCTATTATAAATATTTGTTATTTGGAGATTTACACAAAATTATCTACACTACTGAAGAATTATTAATAGTATCAAAAATAACTAATTATTTTTAAAACATAACACAAAACTCTGAATCTTTATAGGTTCAGAGTTTTGTGTTCATACTAAATTAAACAATAAGTAAACAAAATTTTTGCTTTTAGTAGCTTGATATATCAAGAATTTAAAAACTGCTTTTTTTTTTTTTTTTGCAAAAATATAAGTGATAAATGCATTTTATTTTATTATAAAAAAATAATATAAATTCATAAGAAAGGAAATGATGAATAAAATTAAAAAAGTTTTAGTACTTAGTTCACTAAGTGCTATATTGCCTTTTACAATTGTTTCTTGTGCAAATGAAACAAATGATGGTAATGGACGAAAAAATAATTCTGATAAAGATAAAATAAAACCAGAAAATAAAGAAATTCAAAATGCTCAAGATAAAAATGAAAACATTAATGGGCAAAAACCTAGTGATACACCAAATAACAACACAAAATTAAAAAAAGATGAAAAATTAAATGATAAAGCTAATAATATAAATAACAACAAGCAAGAAGATAATGTTGATATTATTGATTCAAAGAAATTAGATGAAAAAACAATAAAATCAATTGAAAATCAATATTTAGATCTTATAGAAAATAAAGCAATAAGTAAAAGTTTTTTTATTAATTCTTCAGTTGAAGTTATAAAAAAGTTAAATGTTAAAAATTATAAAAAATTTGTGCTTGAGGCGGTGAAGCAGGATGGTTTTGCGTTGAGGGATGCTTCAGATGAGCTGAAAAAAGAGTTTGGGAAAAATAGAGATATAATGCTTGAGGCGGTGAAACAGAATGGTTGAGCGTTGGAGTATGCTTCAGAGGAGCTTAAAAGAGATAGAGAAGTAGTACTTGAGGCGGTGAAGCGGGATGGCGGTGCGTTGCAGTTTGCTTCAGAGGAGTTGCAAAATGATAAAGATGTTGTGCTTGAAGCAGTGAAGCAAGATGGTCGTGCGTTGAAGTATGCTTCGAAAGAGTTGAAAAAGGATAAAGATGTTGTGCTTGAGGCGGTGAAGCAGAATGGTTATGTGTTGTGGGATGCTTCAGATGAGTTGTTGAAAAAAGATAAAGATGTTATGCTTGAGGTGATGAAGCGGTATGGTGATATCTTCCTAAATAATTTTAACCCATTTTTTTTCTCAGATGAGATAAAAAAAGAGTTTGGGAAAAATAGAAATATAATGCTTGAGGCGGTGAAGCGGGATGGTTATGCGTTACAGTTTGCTTCAGAGGAGTTGAAAAAGGATAGAGAAGTAGTGCTGGAGGCGATGAAGCAGGTTGGTGATATCTTCCTAAATGAGTTTACCTCAGATGAGCTGAAAAAAGAGTTTGGGAAAAATAGAGATATAATGCTTGAGGCGGTGAAGCGGAATGGTTATGCGTTACAGTATGCTTCAAAGGAATTAAAAAAGGATAAAGATGTTGTGCTTGAGGCGGTGAAGCGGAATGCCGGTGCGTTGAGTTTTGCTTCAGAAGAGTTGAAAAAAGATAAAGCATTTGTGCTTGAGGCGGTGAAACAGAATGGTTGAGCGTTGGAGTATGCTTCAGAGGAGTTGAAAAAGGATAAAGCATTTGTGCTTGAGGCGGTGAAGCAAAATGATAATATCTTTCAGCTTGCTTCAAATGGGATGAAAAAAGAGTTTGGGAAAAATAAAAATATAATGCTTGAGGCGGTGAAGCGGGATGGTTATGCGTTACAGTTTGCTTCAGAGGAGTTGAAAAAGGATAAAGCATTTGTGCTTGAGGCGGTGAAGCGGGATGGCGGTGCGTTGCAGTTTGCTTCAGAGGAGTTGCAAAATGATAAAGATGTTGTGCTTGAAGCAGTGAAGCAAGATGGTCGTGCGTTGAAGTATGCTTCGAAAGAGTTGAGAGAAGAGTTAGAAAAAAAATTATGAAAAGATAGAAAATTTGTGCTTGAGGCGGTGAAGCGGGATGGTTATGCGTTACAGTTTGCTTCAGAGGAGTTGAAAAAGGATAAAGCATTTGTGCTTGAGACGGTGAAGCGGAATGGTTGAGCGTTACAGTATGCTTCAGAGGAATTAAAAAAGGATAAAAATGTTGTGCTGGAGGCAATGAAGCAGGTTGGTGATATCCTCCTAAATGAGTTTACCTCAGATGAGATGAAAAAAGAGTTTGGGAAAAATAGAGATATTGTGCTTGAGGCAGCGAAAAGAAACAAAGGGGCGTTGAGGTTTGCTTCGAAGGAATTATGAAGTGATAGAGAATTTGTGCTTGAGGCGATGAAACAGGTTGGTGATATCTTCCTAAATAGGTTTGAACCATTTATCCCATATGAGATGAAAAAAGAGTTAGAAAAGGAAGAGTTATGAAAAGATAGAAAATTTTTGCTTGAGGTGGTGAAGTGGGATGGTTTTGCGTTGTATTATGCTTCAGAGGAGTTGAAAAAAGATAAAGCATTTATGCTTGAGGCTGTGAAGCAAAATTATGAAGCGTTGGAGTTTGCTTCAGATGAGTTGAGAGAAGAGTTTGGGAAAAATAGAGATATAATGCTTGAAGCGGTGAAGCGGAATGGTTGAGCGTTGCAGTTTACTTCAGATAAGCTGAAAAATGATAGAGCAGTAGTGCTTGAGGCGGTGAAGCAGAATGGTGGTGCGTTGAAGTATGCTTCAGAAGAGTTAAAAAGGGATAAAACAGTAGTACTTGAGGCGGTGAAGCAGAATGGTCGTGCATTGGAGTATGCTTCGAAAGAGTTGAAAAATGATAAAGATGTTGTGCTTGAAGCGGTGAAGTGGGATGGTTATACGTTACAGTATGCTTCAGATGAGTTGAAAAAGGATAAAGATGTTGTGCTTGAGGCGGTGAAGCAGAATGGTTATGTGTTGTGGGATGCTTCAGATGAGTTGAAAAAGGATAAAGAATTTATATCTGAAATTATAAAAATTAATCCATATATTATTCTTTCTTTTATTAATGATATTCATAGACCAGGAGAAATTCAATTAGATAACTCATTGCTTAATATTCTTTACTCATATAAAACCTTAAACTTTATTGACTTTAACTATACTGACTATATTCTAAGACCCAATGATTCATTCGGACATAATAAAGAAAATCAAAACAAAATAAATTTATCAAATCTGCTTGAAAAAGTAATACCACATACTCGAGATAGAACTTACAAATACAAAGACCTTAAAAACCTAATAGATAATTCTAATGAAGATAAACAAAACCTAATAAGTATTTTAGTAAAAGAACCTGATTTACTAAAATATATTCCATATCAATTTTCAAATGATAAAGAATTTATTAGTTTAATTGCTAAACAAAATAAAGATATTATAAAATTTGCTTCTAGAAGACTTCAATATGATGAAGAATTTATTAATAGTATCAAAAATAACTAATTATTTTAAAATGTAAAAAGCACAATGCTTGAAATTTGTTAATAAAACAACAATCATTAATAAAATAAAGATTGTTGTTTTTTGTAATTTTAAAAAGAATTAAATTATTTTTAATAAAAATTGTTTATTTCACAATTAGAAATCAACTTAAAAAGTGAGATAAAATAACTCAAAATTGAGGTCAAATTTTAAATCAGTTAAAAATTGTATTTGAAGAAGAATAAAAAAACGAACATACTCAATAAATCAGGGCTTGCCCTGTATTTAATTATAGAGTATGTTTGTTTTTTTTTGTTATAATCTACTTAGATTTGTGTTTGTTATTCTCAAATCTCTAACATTTTTTGTTAGCAAAAGAGAATTTACATAAAATATCCTACAGTCCCGTGACTGCAACTTTGTTTTATTTGTTCCTTTAATATTCCCAATTTAAGACAATTAAAATATTCTTTTGATGACTTATTACCAATTTTATTATTTATATCTTTTTTCTATGTAAACATAATTAGCAATCTGGTTATATAAGTTTTTTTCAATTTTATTTTTGCTCAAATAATCTTTAGGAAACAAAAGGTGAATATCACCCTTTTTGAAAATATCAACAATTTTTGTATGATTAGAAAATAATGCTATATCAATTTCCCTTATTTGAATTGCTAAATAAAGGAAAAATATTGGTGAAATCAAATTTGTAGTTTTTTATTCTTAAGGTATTTACTTACGTTAAAAATGTCTTATAATTCTGTTTCATTCGTTTCTTTAATATCTTTATCAAATTTAAATTCTATGTAGAAAAATATTTTTCTGTCATTAACATCATAACAAATCATTCTCTTACACATTTTCAAATTAGTTGCTCTTTTTTTTTTTTTTTTATCTTAATAGAAGGAAAAAAATATAAGTAAAATTTATATTATGTTTAGATTTAAAGAATTAAATTTAAGATTTATCTCAATAATCATTTATTAAAATTATCTAAACTATATTTATTATCAAAATCTTTTAAACATTCTTAAGGTGTCTAAAATGAAATTTTAGCTTTTTTATTTTCAATATTGCCTTAAGTATTTTTTTAAAATGATCCTAAACACTATGCATTAAGTATGTTAAAAACCCCAGAAGTGCTTGATGATCACCACATTTTTTAATGAGGTAATTTTAATTTTCTTACAAAAACAAATTTTCAATTTCCTTAAATGGGTCATTTGTTAAATCGAAAAAGATAATTTCTAGAACCAATTTATTATTATCGCCAGAAGAGAAAAACCTAAAACTATTAATATTTTTATATTTCGGATATATTAGATATGATTTTTCTGACTTATACTGAGCATTATATGCAAAAATTTGATAAAAATCAGATTGGGAAATATCACTTTCTTTTTCTATTGTTTTCCATTTTACGTCTATAACGTAAGTTTTTTCCGATTTATTAACAACAATATCTGGTCTTAAAGGAACTTTTTTATAAGCAAATAATCAATGTGACTTGTCTTGAAGTTTTGTTTTATAATTTTTCTTATGACCAGTTTTTTCGATAATTTTACTTATATAAGATTCAAACAAAAAATGCATATTAAATAACAAAGCTTTTACATTATGATTCCCAGAAAAATTTATAAAACTATTGTTTCTTAAAAAAATTATTGATCATTCGATTATGTCTTTGTAATAAAAATTATTTTTATTAAAAATTATTTTTCTATAATCATTTTCAAAATTTTTACTGCTTTCAACGTCTAAAAAATAACTAAGCAAATTATTTATTGTTTTTTGAATATTTATATTTTTAGTCTCTTTTTTGAGTTTTAATAAAACAGATTTAATTATTTTGTTTTCAGGTTTATTAGAATTATACGAATCATACTTAATATAAAACTTATTTTTATTAATTAAATTTTTATTAATTTGTTCTTTAATTAATAGTTTTCCCTTGATATAATTTTGATTTGACTCTACTTCATGATAAGTGTTTTTTATACCTTTTTTGATTAATTCCCTTATATTATTTAGATAGATTAATACAAAAATATCATATATATCCATTTTTGAAGAATCTTGTGATGATGTATTAAAACTCATGTGCTTAAAATTCATTAATGATTCCAACATTTTTTTAAAAACATCTTTAGCTTTAGAAATATTTAAATATTCATCTTCGTTTTTATTATAAATTTTTGGAATAATTTCAATTTGAATACCATTTTTAAACATTATGGTTCCAATGTAATTTTTAAATTTTAAATATTCAATACCGAATCTATTGTAGCCAAATTCTCAAAATAAATTTATTTTATTTTCTTTTTCATTATTTTCGGTAAAACTACCCATTTTAAATAAATTATTTTTAATTTCTTGAAAATAAAAATTGCCTTCTTCACCAAATTTACTTTCCAAAGATTTGGCACTTATTTTTTCGTACTCTATAACAGATATCAATTTATTTTTCATAAATTTTTTTGTAACTTAAAGGGTTATCAAAGGCATTTTCATTAATTTCGTAAATATTTTTGTCATCAAACTCATACTGACTATTGAATATATCTTTATCAAATTCTTTTTTTATGAAGAATTGTTGATCTTTTTGTTCTTTGAATTGATCGCCTAAAATTAATGCTATTTTTTCAAAGTCATCATAAAAATAATCTTGTAATAAAGGGATGATATTTGCTTTAAATATGTTTTTTATTTTAAAAAATTTCTCATCTTCAGAAAGATCCGTAGCATTTTTTATATCTAAAAAATATGAATGACCAATTATATGATCTTTATCATATAAAATCTCTATTCTATCATTTATTGTTCGAAGCAATTCAGAAATATTAATATCTTTTAAGTGAAAATCTTTTAACAAATCATATCTAGGCTTAAACTCTATAAAATTAAATCTTCTTCTTAAAGCAACATCTAAAGAAGTTATTGATCTATCTGATGTATTCATAGTACCTATTATATATAAGTTTTTCGGTACTGTAAAATCCTCTTTTGAATATGGTAATTTTATTTTGAACTTTTCCCGCTTTGAATCTTCTATCAATGTTATTAATTCACCGAAAATTTTAGATATATTCCCCCTGTTTATTTCATCTATTATTAAAAAATAGTCGTCATTACTTTTTTCTGCTTTTTTGCAAAAATCCTTAAAAATACCTGGCTCTACAATGTACTCAACGCTACCATTTTTTATTTTCGCCCTTAAACCTTCAATAAATTCTTCATAACTATATGATTGATGGAAAGTTATGTTAAGTACGTTGTCTTTTTTATTATTTAAGTGGTCTTTGACTAACTCTAAAGCATTAAAGGTCTTCCCTGTGCCAGGAACACCATAAAAAATAATATTTTTATTAAACTCAAAAATATTTTGTGTCTTTTTGATTTTATTTAAATCATTTTCGTTTCTTTTTCTAATATTCTCATTTTTGGTGGTGTTGTTATCATATGAAATAGAAGATAAATTTAAGAAATTTATAAATCGAGTATATTTAATAATTCTTTCTACTTTTTTATTGAATTTCAAATAACCCTCTTGTTCATTCAGGATAAGATTTATAATGTATTCTTCACTTTTATTATCAAAAATTTGATCTAAATAATCATCCTTTAATTCATCATTAAGTGCGTTGTAACCTTTTTTTAAGAATGAAATAATATTTTTTTGTAAAGGCAATAAGTTTAATGGGTTAATTCAGAATAACCCAAATGTTATGCTTTTATATGTATTTTTAATTCCTTTCGCTTTAAACAATAAATCAGAAAACATTTTTTCATATTTTTCTTTATTTTTAACTTTTTCATTATAATTTACTGTTAATTCAAATAAATTTCATAACAAATCAATATTTTCATCTTCTTCTGATTCGTACTCATTACTCAAGAATCATGCATTTTGTTTGTTTCTTATAACGACACCTTCTCAATCGGTAGGAACTTCTGATTTTATTTTAAAAATGTTTTTTACACTTTCAAAAATAATTGTTCTTTTTTTTATAGAACTATGGGAAAGCAAAATCGAAATAAATGAAAACGGTTCTATATTCTTTCAATTTTTATACTTTTCTGCATCAAATTTATCTTTAATAATTTTAACTTCCTTAAGTTTTCCTAGTAATCCACTATGATCTTTTTTAAAATTCAAAATTTGAATTGATAATTCTTTTAAAAAATTAACTCAACTGTATTTTTCCATATAATCTCCTTCTCCTTTAAGCTATTTCTTACCATTATTATATTATTTTTTAGTAAATAAATTGCTTTTTACTTCTTTAGGATATCGAAATAAACTAAATTAGTATAAATGAATTAATATTCTTTAATATGTGTTATAAATAAAATTAAAATTTACTTAAAATGTATTAAAACTATTTAATCCCTACCTATTTCGAGGTGCATATTTGCTACGACAAGTTTAAGCTTAGTTGAGCTATTTAATTTTAATAATTCACTTGCTCTGCCTTCTTCGATCGATATAATGTTGCTGTTTTGGGTTTTATAATACTGGTTTACGTTTAAAGCGCCGATAAATTCGGCTCCATATAATCTTTTTAATCCTCACATTTCATTTAAATTATCTAATCTCACTAATTTCATTTATTTTATCCTTTAATTACTCTTAATAATACTATCTTTCTTTGTAAGCATCTTCTATTCGTTTATGTTCATCTTTGTAAGCATCTGCTATTCATTTGAATACATCAGGGTCATTCTTAATTTCTTTAGACACATATTCTGAATGTTTTAAAAAATAAATATCTCGCATAGATTTTTTGACTATTTCTTTATCTGCTCTTAATCTATCTGATGAGTTCATTAATTCAGAAGGAGATAATGAAACAGCAAGTAATACAACTTCTTTATCATCTTTTAATTCATCAGACAGAAATTGTAAAGAACCAGGTCTTTTGCTGATTGCTAATAATGCTAATTCTTTATCGTTTTTCAATCTATCTGAGGCATATCTTATTGAATAAGGGTCTTTTTGTATTGCTTGTAAAACAAAATCTTTTTTATCCCTCAATTGACTTGATGTATATTTTAAATTATCACCTTTTTTCTTAATAGCTATTGATGCAAAATCTAAATCATTTTTAAGTCGATCTGAAGCATATTTAAAATTGTTTGGTAATCTTTTGACTGCTAACTCCATTACTTGAGAATCATCTTTAAATTTATCAAATATATCAACCAATATGTCCGGATTTTTTTCTATGGCATCCATTACAAATTTTTTATTATTTCTAAAATCATAGCTTAACATTTTAAATAAATAACTGTGATTTATTATTTTGTTTAAAACGATATTATAATGATCTTCGTTATTAATATCAAAATCAAATAAACTAAAAAAACTTCATAAACTTAAAACTTGCTTAATAAATTTGGTATCATTTAATATTTGCTTATCAACATGTCTTTTTAAAATAAGAGCAATAAAATCGTTTTTTGAATCGTATCATATTTTTTCCAAAAATTTAATTATAAAATCAGAACTCTTTAAATAAGTCTTTTCTAATAATTTTCATGCAGATTCAACCTTTTCATAATTCAATATAAATCTTTCTGTTGAAATTATCGAAACTATTGCATCTATTTCGTTATATTCTTTTATGAGTTCTTCAATTTTTTGTTTTTCAATTATGTTATTTTTAATACAAATACTTGCTAATTCATCAAATATTTTTATCATTTTTTCTCCTTTTTTAATAATTAACAGTAACTAAAAAAGAAAGAAAAAACTTCCTATAGTTATGATAGGAAGTGAATTATTTTTATGAAAATTAAAACCTTCACTATCATACAAGCTTTAGCACTTTGCCTTTGTTAGGTAAGCTGCTGAAGGTTCATAGAGCTTGTCTCTCCCCTTCTCTTTATAGTTACGATAGTATTATAAAAGATTTCTCATTAATCCAAATTAAAAAAATCCGTAGATTATATTTAATTTTTATATCTCGGTTTTTAAAAATTTACTTTATAATTTTTATGTATCCTTAAAATCCTTTCTTTTTATTATAATTTTAGTAAGGATACGCAAAGCTATATGTTGTTATGCTATGCATATAGCTTTTTAATTTATTCATTTTATTTATTATTATAAATATTTTTAAAAAATAATTAAAACTATAATAAATTAACAATTAAATAATTATTTATAATGATAAAGAAGAACAAAAATATTATCATGAAATGTTTAAAGACAAGAATATAAAAATTACTTAAATAAAGATATTAATGAATCTGTTTTATTTAATCTATTTTAAATACAAGGTAAATATTGATTAAAATATCCTTATAAAAAATATAAAAAACAGGCTTGATAGCCTGAATTTTGACAATTATTTTTTATCTTGAATAGCAGCAACACCAGGAAGTTCAACACCTTGAAGTAATTCCAAACTTGCGCCACCACCTGTTGAAACATGTGAGAATTTTGATTCCATTCCAAGTTTTTCAATAGCAGCAACACTATCACCACCACCAACAACAGTATAACAATCTTTTAATGAAGCTATTGCTTTACATACTGCTAAAGTACCATTTTTATAGTTTTCAAATTCAGCAACGCCCATCGGTCCATTTCAAACAACTGTTTTAGCATTTTCGAGTGCTTTTGTTACAGCAATAATTGATTTAGGTCCAAGGTCAAGTGACATATAACCATCTTTAATCATTCCTTCTTGAAATTCTGGTTTTACATCCTTAAATTCTTTTGTAACGGCGTGGTCAATAGGTAAAACAACTTTTTCCTTATATTTTGCTAAAAAATCTTTAGCAAGATTTACAAAATCATCTTCAACTAATGAATTACCGATATTAATTCCCTTAGCTTTCATAAAGGTGTAAGCCATTCCTCCACCAATAATCATTTTGTCAGCTATTTTTGCAAGATTTTCTAAAACTTGGATTTTATCTGAAACTTTTGCACCACCAATAATAGCTACATATGGATGAGCAGGATTTTTAATAGCTTTTTCTAATGAAGAAACTTCTTTTTCCATTAAATATCCAAGCGCTGATTCTTTAATATTTTTTGCTATACCAACATTAGATGCATGTGCTCTATGTGCTGTACCAAATGCATCATTAATAAATACATCTCCTAATGAAGCTCAATATTTACCTAATTCAGGATTATTTTTGCTTTCAGCTTTATTATTTAAATCTTCATAACGGGTGTTTTGTACTAACACTACATCACCAGGTTTCATTGACGCGATTGCATCTTCTAAAACTTTTCCTCTTGTTTCTTCAACGAAATATACTGGTTTACCTAATTGTCTTGCTAATTCAACAGCAACTGGTTTTAGTGAACCTTTTGCTAAATCAGCTTTTTCTTTAATTCTTCCTAAATGAGAAAATAATATAACCTTCCCATTATCCTTAATTATCTTATTAATTGTTGGTAATGCTGCGCTAATTCTTTTTGTTGATGTTATTACGCCATCTTTTATTGGCACATTAAAATCAACTCTTAATAATACTTTTTTATTAGTTAATTTAATATCATTAATTGATTTTTTCATAATTACTCCTACATATTTATTAACATTATTATAAATTATTTTTTATATTTGCACTTAAAAAAATTTTTTAATAGAAACTAGCTAAAAATATTAAAAAATAAATATTTTTAAGAAAAAAAGTAACTTTATATATCTTCATTTTATCGCAAAGGTATGTCCATTTTATTATGGTCACAAATAATTTTAAGGGTATAATGAATTAGAATATCATTTATGAATATCCTTTTGTTTTTAAAGATAATCATCAACCAAAAACCAATATTTGTGCATAGGTTTGATTATTCTCGCAAGGTTCATTAAATTTTTATGAACCAATGGTTCTTATCTAACTATTATGTATTTTATTTTCCAGGAAATAACTTATTAAAAATTAAAAATAATGATCAAATAAGTGTTGAAGATTTACAAACTTGCTGGTAAATTTTATTAAAAAATAATTTATAAGATGTTATTTTAATCAAACACCTTTGGATGACGACACCATTTCTCTTGCATTATCAAAAAAACACCTAAATTAGTAATACTGATGATTAAATGACCATTAATCAAAGAGAGCGACTATTTTAAAAAGTATTTTCAAAAGACTTTTCAAGAGCTTGAAATAATGTAGGTTTATTTTTATAGTTTATAAAAAATTTTTTTATGTTATAATAATTTAGTAATTAATGGAACAGTACTCAAGAGGCTGAAGAGGCGGTCCTGCTAAGACTGTAGGGGAGGCAACTCCCGCGGAGGTTCAAATCCTCTCTGTTCCGCCATTTTTTATATTTTATTATTTTGAAATTTTTTTATTTTCAAAATAATAAATTATTTTTGTTTTTTGTGAAGTGTAATTAATTTTAGAATTTTTGCTTCTTTATATAAATTTTCCATTGTTTAAAATAAAATTTGTATATATTTCTCTTTTTTTATTATATTTTAAAATTTATTATTTGAAGGTTAGTGAAAAACTCCTTTCTTTTTATTTTTGTGGATTTTCTTTTAACACAATCCATAATATATATGAAATATAAAAATGTTTAAAAAATGTTAAGACAAATTATCTTAACATTTTTTTATTTTATCTGATTAAGCTTATTAAACTTAATTGCTTTTTGAACAAATTTATTTTTTGATAAATTGTCCATTGATAAAGCTTCTAAAATTGGGACACCAACTATATCATTATTAATAATTCCTATTGCAAGACCTGATTTACCTTCCAAAAGATATTCGATAGCTTTTTGACCTAATAAAGAAGCTAAAATTCTTTCTTGGGCAGTTGGTTTTCCACCTCTTTGAATGTGATTTAATGGATTAACTCTAGTTGCTCAATTAGTTGCTTTTTGAACATCTTGTTCAAGTTGTTTAATATCATAACATTTTTCAGACACTACTATAACAATGCTTCTACGACCTGGTTGTTTTGTTAATTCGAGTGCTTTTGCTGCAATTTCTTCATGAGTTAATTTATATTGACTTGAAACGATTATTTCTGCTCCAGTAGCTAAACCAGAATAAAGAGCTAAATCACCACAACCATTTCCCATAACTTCAACAATCATAATTCTCTTATGACTTCTTGCAGTATCTCTTATTCTATCAATTGCATCAACAATAGTATTTAAAGCAGTATCATAGCCAATAGTATAGTCACTTGAAGCAATATCATTATCAATTGTTCCAGGAAGTCCAATTGTCTTCAAACCAGCTTCATGCAACAATTGAGCACCTTTATAACTTCCATCTCCACCGATAACTACTAAGGCATCAATATTTCTTTTCTTTAAGTTATTAAGGGCAACTTTTCGAACTTCTGGTTCTTTAAATTCTGGGAATCTAGCTGAATATATACATGTTCCACCTTGATTAAGATAAAAATCTAAATCAATACTATCAGCATTTACAATTTTATCATTATATAAGCCCTTATATCCTTCATAAACCAAATAAGCTTCTAAGTTATTTGCTTTCGCGTGCTTTGCGATTGCTCTTATTGCATTATTCATACCAGGAGCATCACCACCTGAAGTTAAAATAGCAACTTTTTTCATATGTTCTCCTAAATTATTTAATTGCATCAATTAGATTTTTTAATAAACATACCACCGTCATTGGACCTACACCACCAGGTACAGGGGTAATTGCTGAAACCTTATCTTTAACAGATTCAAAATCAACATCACCATAAAGCTCTGCACTTAAATTATCATCGAGATTTGTTCCAACATCAATGACAACAGCGCCTTCTTTAATATTTTCGGCTTTAATTAATCTTGCCACTCCGATCGCAACAATCACAACATCACCTGATTCAACACCTTTTAGTCCGGTTTTTTCATTAAATGTAGCAACATCAACACCTTCTTTTTTAATAATGTGTGCTAGTGGCTTTCCAACAACATGACTTCTCCCAACTACACAAACCTTAACATTTTTCTTATAATTAATATTATAATGATCTAATATTTCAAGTACTGCTCTAGCGGTAGCTGGAACAAAATATTTTTGGTCTAAATCATTATACAACTTAAATTCATTTCTAGTTGTTAAACCATCAAGGTCTTTTTCAAATGGAACAGCGTCCAAAATAACTTGTTTTGGTATATGTCTTGGAAGCGGTAGTTGAATAATTATACCATCAGATTCTTCATTAATATTATCTAATTGCTTTAATAATGAATTTTGAGTTATGTTTTCTTTAAATTTATATAATCTTCCTTCAATGCCGACTTCTTCGCATTTTTTTAATTTAGCCTTAATATACTTGTTTGAAGCAGGATTATCACCAACTTGAACAATTGAAAGAATTGGTTTTCTAGATAAATTTAATGATTCTAATTCTTTTTTTAATTTTAAGGTTTCGGCCTTTGCTAATTCTTTACCACTTAATATTTGCATTTTAATTCATCCTTGTACTTTTCTAAATCTTTTTTATATTTTTCTAATTTATCTTTTTCAAGTTGTACCTTTTCGATAGGAGCATTTTTAACAAACTTTTCATTAGATAAAATATTTTCTGCCCTTTTAATTTCAAATATAATTTGAGAAATCTTATTTTCTAATTCAATTTTATTTTTCGCTTTTTGTTCTTGTGTTTGTTTAATAAATAAATTGTGTTCATTTAGTGAAATCAAAAAATCTTGATTTTCAGCTAGTTCTGCATTCGCTATTTTATTGATTGTATCAATTGCAATTTTTGATAATTCATTAGTATAAAAATAGTAAATAACTTCTTTTTTTGAAATTTTTTGATCTTCACGATATTTTCTAATTTGACTAATTATTGTAATAGCTTCATCTACTTTTTCAGTATCATTATATTTATATAATTTTGGCCATTTTTGTTCTAAAATTTCATTTTGGAATAATTCAAAATATATTTTATCACTAATAAAAGGTAAAAATGGGTGTAACACAATTAATGTCTTTTTCAATACTTCTAAAGCAACTTCTTTATTTTGAGTTGTTTTTAAAAACTCAATATATCAACTACTTAAATCATTAAATAAAAACTTATATATTTCTGTTCCAACAACAGCAAACTCATACTTTTCAAGCATTTTACTAATTATAGAATTTAAGTTAGCTAATTTTGTTAATATCCATTTATCATAATCAGTTTTTAATAAAATTTTATTTTCGGGCATATCTTTGATAAATTTAGCTATATTTCATAATTTATTGTTGATTCTTCAAGCTGATTCAATTTTTTCAGTTGAAAATCTAATATCCATACCTGGTGAAGTGTTTGTTAACAAAAATCATCTTAAAGCGTCTGAACCATACTTATCAATAATATCCATAGGATCAACACCATTATTAGCTGATTTTGACATTTTTTGCCCATTTTGATCACGAATTAATCCATGAAATAATACTTTATCAAATGGAACTTTTTGCATAAATTCTAAACCAAAAAAATACATTCTAGCTACTCAAAAGAAAATAATATCATATCCAGTAACTAATAAACTAGTTGGATAATATCTTTGTAGCATTTTTGTATTTTCTGGTCATCCCATAAAAGTAAATGGAGCAATCCCTGATGAAAATCAAGTGTCTAAAACGTCTTCGTCCTGTTTTCATTCTGGGCCTGGACTTAAAATTTGAACTTTAATTTGATCATCTTTATATCAAGCCGGAATCCGATGTCCTCATCATAATTGTCTAGAAATATTTCAATCATGCACTTTTTCCATTCATTGCTTCATTGTTGTTTTTAGACGTTTAGGATAAAACGTAATACTATCTTTTGATTTAAGATTATTCAAAATTAAATCCTTAAACTTTTCCATTTTTACAAATCATTGGGGTAATACTAATATCTCAACAGGTGTTTTAGAGCGATCTGAAATAGAAACATTAGAAATAACTTCTTCTTTTTTAACTAAAAATCCATTATCTTCTAAATATTTAGCAATAACTTCTCTCGCTTTAAATCTTTCTAAACCTTTAAATCTCGAATCATCATAAGTTATATAACCTTGTTTTGAAATTGATTCAATAATCTCCATATTAAGCTTTTGAATAATTTCAATATCAGCTTCTGCATGGGCTGAAAGCTTCATTAATCCTGTTCCAAAATTTGGATCTACATATTCATCTGCAATGATTGGAATTTTTTTATTTGTTAATGGGTGAATTACATGCAAGCCTTGATATTTTTGATATTTTTTATCATTCGGATTA
This sequence comes from Mycoplasmopsis cynos, assembly GCF_900660545.1. NCBI lineage: Bacteria > Bacillati > Mycoplasmatota > Mycoplasmoidales > Metamycoplasmataceae > Mycoplasmopsis > Mycoplasmopsis cynos. The sequence continues at coordinate 620,116 of NZ_LR214986.1, forward strand.
TAAACAATAGCAACATCACTAAGTAAAGTTTCTGTTCTAACTGTTGCAATAATTAAATCATCATTAGTTTCAAAAACTTTATACTTAATATAATACATTGTTTGATTTGTAGGTACGTTATTTACTTCAATATTAGAAATAGCAGTCTGTAACTTTACATCTCAATTAACCGCTTTAATTCCTTTATAAATTAAACCTTTATTATACAAATCAATAAAAACTTTTTGAACAGCTAAATTTGATTTTTCATCAAGTGTAAAACGCTCTTTAGAATAATCTAAAGCAAGTCCTACTTTTGATCATTGCTTTCTAAATAATGCAGCGTATTCTTCTTTTCATTCTCAAGTTTTTTTCAAAAATTCATTTCTACCAAGATCATGTCTAGTTTTTCCAGTTTTTTGATAAATTACATCTTCTACTTTTGATTGTGTAGCAATACCAGCATGATCCATTCCAGGTATTCATAGAACATCAAAACCTTTTAGTTTTTTATATCTAATAATAGTATCAGGTATATAAACATCTAATGCATGCCCAAGATGCAATTTACCAGTAACATTTGGCGGGGGTAACAATATTGAAAAGGGTTTAGCTTTTTCATTATGTTTCATAAAATATTGCTTGTCTCTTCATTTTTGTTCAATACCATCTTCAACAAATAAATGATCATAATTATGCTTCATAAAAACCCTTTCTAAAAAGTTTACATATAGTATTTAAATTATATCAAAATTTACGCCATTTTTGCTAAAATATTAATTAACTAAAGTATTAAAGTGATATTTATGTTCTAAAAAAATAGATTATCCTAGTACCTTTTGCTAAATTATTTTTAAAAATGCATTTTTTTAAAAATAAAAAACTCCATTATATTGAGAATGAAATCTCAAGATTAAATGGTGTTTTTTTAATATCTTATAAATATATTATCTAAATGAAGGAGCAAATCGTTGAGGGAAACCTTGTGAATCTAATTGATGTCCACTAAGCAATGAAGGATATTGCTTTTTAAATTCTTCCCATAAAGATTTTGCAACTTCTTTTCTTTCGTCAATTGTGAGTGTTATTCTATCAATTCAAGTATATTTACTTTCCTGACTAATTATATTTTCAGGGGCATTAACTATTGTATCAACTCATCAATCAACAAATTCCTTTTGAGAACTTTTTCTTCATAAATCAATAATATCAATTCTTCCACCAACTAAGCTTCGTTCAATACTTAAAGCAACATTTTCTTTAGCCTCTATGCTTGGTGCTTGCTTAAACCTATTATATTGGGCATCTAAACGCGATAATTCATTATCATCTAAAAATGGATTTTGTTTAAGATCTTTAATGAATTGTAGATAATCATAGTCTAATTTTTTCAATCTTCTTGCATTAAAATAAATAGTTTTTAAATATCCATTTTCTGCCTCAATCGCCTTTTCTCTAGTTGTTCCTGGGTTATTAAACGTTCTCTTAATTGAATCAATTAATGAAGCTTCAACATTGACTGGGAATGGGCCAGCTTCTTGTGGTGATTGATTTGAATGTTTTTCAACTCTTTCTACAAAGAATCTTACTCAATTTCTTGTTGCGCCTGCTTCTCATTTTTTAGCAAATGCTTCAGCTTCTTGTTTTACTTTTTTATAATCTTCAACATTTTTTGTACTAAGTATTTTATTTTGAAGCTTAGTTCCTTCTTCCGTGAATTGACTTTGTGCTCGTGAATTTTCTAATCCTTTTATAGTCTTAATACCTGAAATAATACTTATTAGGAATTTTTTCATTTCACTATAGTCTTCATATCTTGACGTACCATTTTGTAAATCTATAATTGTTCCACCATTAGATTTTTCAATAGCTAGGTCATTGATTTCTGCGGTCTTTTGTTTATTAATATCATTTTCAATGTTATTTAGTTCTTGTGATGTTGTTGCTTTTGTAATTCTCATATTTAACATTGATAATTGTGAGCTACTTAGGCCATTTCTTCCCTGATGACCAGATAGATCAAATAATTCAAGATTGGAAATTTCTGTCTTTAATTTTTCTTTTTGACTAATTAAATTTATTCGTTCTTTAATCTTATCTATATCAACAGCATTATTAGCATCTTTTAATTGATTTAACAATTCTTTTTTATCTGCGGAATCTTTATGTTTCTTCAATTCTTCAAATAAAGGTGCTTTTTTCTTTTCTAATTCAGCAATAGCATTTAATTTATATAATAATTCTTTCATTTCTTTTCTAAAATTATCAATCTTCTTAATTATATTTTCGTCATATGACTTACCATTTTCAGCTGCACCTATTTTATCAAATAATGCTTTATAGTGATCTTTATACATTTTATTGTTTGCATAATTATTTAAAAAATCTAATAAATATTTAGCATCTAAATAAAATCCAGAAGTTACATCACCATTTTTTTCGATTCTCTGACCTAAATATTTAATAAAGCGATCCATGTCAGATTTTGTTGCATTTTCTGGTACATTTAAAATTAATGTTTTCAATGATTCATATACATTATTTGGAATTGAATTTTTAGCTTGATCATAAGCCTTTTTAAATTCGATTAATGCTTTATATTGATCTATTTCAACATCAACAATCTTTTTAACTTGTTCGGAATTTTGTCTAGTTCTTAACTTTTTAAGCAATAACTTATATGATAAAAATCTATATTTTTCTAAATTTGGATTTGAATCAGCTTCTGGTATAGAAGTAATTCAACTATCTTTATTATTTTTTAAAAAATCGCCTTTCTCTTGAGTTCAAAATCTGATAAGTTGATCTTTATATAATTGAATCTTATTTTTAATTTCATTAATTTGTTTAATATCAGTTTTTGATCTTGCTTCATTTAAAAAATGAACAGCAGCTAAAATATCTCCACTAAATTTTTTAGTTTCATTATATAAATCAAAATTAGCATCAATTAACTTTCTTAAAGCTTGTTGTGAATTAAATCTAGTGATCTTAGCTAATTTACTTCATAATAGTAGTTTCAATTCATTTAATGCATTATTAGCACTTATTAAGTCTTCTTGATATGTTTCTAATGAATCATACGGTGTAAATAAGTTTAATTTATTTGCAATATCGCTATAATTATCAACAAGTTTTTTAAGATCTTTTAATTTTTTTACGTTATCGGCAGTAGAGAAAATTTTATTAAATTCATTAATCGCTTTTTGATCTTCATCATTTCTTTTTGGTATGCTATCAATTGAAGATTTTACTAATTCCACATTTTTAGCAATTTGATCAAGTGTTTTACTAAAATCTGTTAGTTTTTGATCCGTTAATTTATCAATTTGTGCCTTTAAATTTTCTTTTGCCACAGCATTTTTAGGATAATGTAAGCCATCAACTTGATCTTTTAATCTTCTTGCTAAGTCTTTTTTATATTCTTCATCACTTTGAGATTTAGCTTTTTGAATGTTTTCGTTTAATTTATCAAAGTCTTCATCATCAACTGATCGACTTAGTTGATTATTTAAATCCTTACTTCTTTCGCCGTTAGTATCTTTACCAGATTGTTTCACTTCTTCAATAAGTTTTTTAGCTTCACTAATTTTTTTAGGTAATTTAGAAATTAAATCTTCAATTGATTTTAAATTATCTTTCTTAGCAGAATTAATTCGAGAATTTATTTCATAAATAGCTACTGAATCTACACCATTTGGGTATGGTAATTCACTAGCTTTCTTTTTTAATTTAGCCTTTTTAATGTAAAGTTTAGTATCTTCAATACTTTGATCATCTTTGCTTTTTGCAAGTCTTTTAGCTAATTCTTTTTTAATTTTTTCAAATTCTAATACCTCAGTATTCTTAATGTTATCTATTTCATTTTTAAGTTCTATTAATTTAATTTTCAATTTATCTAATTCATCTTTTTTATTAAAAACATCATCTTTTTTAACTCTCGCAATTGAATTTTTTAGACTTAAAATTGTTTCATCAATAATATTCTTAATATCAACATCATTAGCAAGTTTATCATCACTAGGTGTAATAATTTTTCTTATTTGATCAATCTTATTAAGTAAATCAGTTTTATCTTTTGGATCAATTTCTAGATCAGCTCTGTCTCTAAATTCATATTCATTAATTTTATTTAAAATATCATAAAAATTCCTAATTGTCTTAGCTTTATCAAATAAATCTTGTATAGATTTTTTAAAAATACTATCTTTAATATTTTGAATTCTCTCTTCAACTTGTTTTTTAAGATTTAATTTTATAATTTCATAATTAATTATAATCTCATTATCAAATAATGAAGATGTTGTTTTTGAATCCTTGATTAGTTTTGATAATTTATTTTTTTCACTAGTTTTTAACTTAGAAACTTTAATTTTAGCATCTAATGCGTATTTTTTAGCTAAAATATAATCATTAAGTCCTTGACTTAATAACTCTTTTTCAATATCAAAAATCAATAAATCAAAATCACTATTATTTTTAGCTAAGAATAATCTATTTTCAAATTCTTTCTTTTTATTAGAATTTTTAACCCTTTCAACTAGTTTCTTAGCTTCTATTTTTTCCAAATCTCTATCTTTTGCTAGTTCTATCTCAGTGAGTTTAATAGCATTTTCTTTAATTTTTCTCTTCTTATCAAGTGAATTTTGTGAACTTAATAAATCAACATTTAATTTATCTTTTTTCGATTTAGATTTAATCTCAGAAATAATAACTTTTATTTCTTTGTCAATTTGAACTTTAATCTTTTCTAAAACATTTTTAATTTCTTCAGCATTTTCTTTTGAAAACACTTTATATACAGGATTATTTAAAAAAACATCTGCTTTTTTCTTATATTGATTCAATATAACTAAATCTCTTGCTTTTTTCAGTTCTTTATATAAGTTATCATACTCTGAAAAAATCTTATTAGAACTTCAAATCGTTGAAATAGTAGCAACTCCAGAAATTAAAAAACTCAGAATAGATAATCCTAGAAATATCTTCTTTTGTTTTCTTTTATGCATAACACTCCTACATTATTTACTTTTACATTACATTTCTATTCTATAATAAATTAATTTCTTAAATAAAAAAATGTAGAAAATATATAAAGACAGAATGTTTTATTTAGAGCACTAATTTCACTAATATGTATAACTAAAAAACTTTACTTTTTTATTAAAATTCTTGTATTTTGTCGCGACAAAATATAACCTTTTTTTTTTTTTTTTTAGTAAAAAATCATTTTTGTTAAAAAAGACTTAAAAAAATATAAAAAACAAGCACATATATAAATAGAGAAAAACTCTAATTTAATTGTGTTTGTTTTTAAAAATTATAAAACTTTATTCATTTTTAATTAGTTTTCTAAAAAGAATGGTTCTTTCCCCTCAGGATATCCATCATTTGCTAATTTAACACCATTAAATATTGAAGTAGAATTATATTGTTTTTTAAATTCTTCTCATAATGCTCTTGTAGCGCTTTTTCTTTCATCAACTGTAAGTGTTACTCTATCAATTCACATATATTTATTTTCTTGACTAATTACATTTTCAGGAGCAAAAGCAATTTTAGTAACTCATCAATCAACAAATTCTTTTTGAGAACTTGATTTTCAATAATCTCTTACATTTGTTTTTCTACCAAGTAGACCTGATTCAATGCTAAGAGCTACTCTTTCTTTTTCTTCTACACTTGGAGCATCCTCAAATCTTCTACGTTGAGCATCTAAACGCGATAATTCATTATCATCTAAAAGTGGATTTTGTTTTAGCTCTTTAATGAATTGTAGATAATCATAATCCAATTTTATCAATCTTCTTGCATTGAAGTAAATAGTTTTTAAATATCTATTTTCTGCCTCAATCGCCTTTTCTCTAGTTGTTCCTGGATTATTAAACGTTCTCTTAATTCCTTCAATAAATTGAGCTGTAACATTGACAGGAAATGGTCCAGCTTCTTGCGGTGTTTGATTAGAATGTTTTTCGACTCTTTCTATAAAGAATGGCACTCAATTTTTTGTTTTGGTATCATCTTCTCATCTTTTAATAAATTCTTCTACTTCTTTTTTAATAGCCTTATATTGTTCAATAGTTTCGGTATTATTACGTATTCTATTTTGTAACTCATTCCCTTCTTTAAAGTAAAGTTCTTGTGCTGATGCATTTCCAGTACCTTTAATATTAGTTATTTTTCCAAAAAGATCAATTAAAAATTTCTTCATTGCACTATGATCTACATTTTTAAAATCAATTCCATCGCGTTCTACAGAATTTGTGTTTTTTAGTTTAAGATCTTCAAGCTCAGCATTTCTTTGCCTATTAATATCACTTTCAATATCGTTTAATTGTTGAAGAGTATTGGCACTTGTTATTCTCATATTTAGAGATGATAATTGTGCACCATTCAATCCATTCCTTCCTCTTCTATTATTTGCTCCAACATAATTTGAAAAATCAAATAATTCAAGATCTGAAACCTTAGTTTTTAATTCTTCTTTTTTACTAATTAATTTTAATTGCTCATTAATCATATTTATATGAGATTCATCATCAGCATTTTTTAATTGATTTAATATTTCTTTTTTATCTGCTGAATCCTTATGTTTATCCAATTCTTTAATTATAGGAGCTTTTTTCTTATCTAACTCGTTTTTATGTTCCGCTGCCGCTCTTGATGTTATATCCTTTATTCCATTTTTGCCATCAATGCTTATTGTGCTATTTAATTCATTTTTTAATTGTTCTTTTTTATTGTTTGAATTTGATAATTTATTAATAGCTTCAACGGCTTTTTTAACTGCTTCTTTTATTTTTTCATTATTTTCATTTAATCTAGCGATCTCATCTAGTGATTTAGCGTTATCTACTTGATGTTTTAATGTTGTAATTGCATTTGAATTTTTTCCACCTGGATATGAAATAGATTCGATATTTGATTTTTCTTTATTTTTTGCTTCACTAAGTTCTTTTTCTTTTTGCTTATTGGCATCATTTTTGATGCTTTCTAATTCTCGAATACTAATATTTTTCTTCTTTAATTTATCAAGAAGTTTTTGCTTTTCTGCTTGATCTTTAATTTGATTTATAATATCTTCTATTTTTTTCTTTGCATTTGCATCACTTAATTTAGAAATAAAATCTTTAATTTCTTTTCTAAAATTATCAATTTTTTGAGTTACATTTTCATCATATGATTGGCCGCTATTAGCTACACCAATATTGTCAAACAAAGTTTTAAAATGTTTTTTATCTGATTCGTTGTCAATAGAATTATTTAATGATTCTAATAAATGTTTTGCATCTAAATAAAATCCAGAAGTTACATTACCGTTACTTTCAGTTCTTTGACCCAAATATTTAGTAATTTCATCCATTTCTGTTATAGCAACATTAGCAGGAACATTTAAAATCTTGTTCTTTAATGAATCTTTTACATTTTGCGGAATCTGACTACTTTGTTGATTGTCATAAGCAAGTTTAAATCTATGCAACGCTTTATATTGTTCAACTTCATAATCAACAATCTTTTTAACTTCTGCTGCGGTTTTTCTAGATCTTAATTTTTTAATTAATAAATCATATGTTAAAAATTTAAATTGATCAACATTAATTGGATTAGGTGTATTTTGAGGTATTGAATTAAATCATTGATCTTTTCTGCCTCTTAAATAATCGCCTTTTTCTTTAGTTCAAAATCTATTTAATTCATCTTTATATGGTTGCATTTTATTAATAATAGTTCTAACATCAGCGACAGTTGTTTTATCTTTTTTAGTATTTAATAAATTAAGTGATTCATCTAAGAAATTAGTAGCTACTAAAATATCGCCACTAAATAATGTCTTACTCTTTTTATATAACTCAAGATTTTCATTAATAATTCCTACTAATTGATCTTGTAATGCTTTTGAACCAATCTTAGCTAATTCATCTCATAATTTTATTTTTAAAGCTTCAAGTGATTTATTAGCAGCTTTGACATCTTCAGCTGGATCCCCTGTATAAGGAATAAAATCATTAAATTTTGCAGATATGGTTTTATAGTTATCTACAAGTTTTTTAAGATTATCTAATTTTGTTCCTTGTCCAAAGCTTGCAAATTGCTTATTAAAGTTTTTAATTGCGGTTTTATTTTGATCATTAGTATTGGAAATACCAGCAATTGAACTTTGTACAGCTTTTACCTTAGTAGCAAAATCATTTAAGGTTTTTTCTAAATTTTGAATATTCGTTGATTTATTAATGTTTTTTACATGCGTATTTTTTAATGCAGTTTTAGTTCTTAAACTTGCTGCATTATTTTCATCATTAGATGGATAAGGCAATTTATCAATAAATATGTTGTAGTTTTCTTTATATCCTTCAATAACAAAGTTATCAATTACATCAATTACAGTAGTTTGATATTTATTTAAATCATTTGATGAATTTACGCTATTAACTTTTGCTTTATGAACATTTCTTTTAGCTTCATCTAAATTGCTCATATTATTAATTTTTGCAATTGCTTGTTCTTTTAGTTTTGCAAGTAAATCAGAATCTAAATTACTTAATTTATAGTCACCATCATAGTTATTTGGAACTGCCTTATTTAATTTAGTTAGTAATTCATTTTTTATATTAGCATCTTTAAATGCTTTATTAATAATATCTTTATATTTAAAAATTTTATTAGCATAATCATTTGGTAAAACATCAGTCACTTTTGAAGCATCAGTTAAACCATCAATCTTTTCCTTAATTTTATTTAATGCTTCTAATGGTTTATGAGCATCATTTTTAATATAATCAATATTATTAGCATTCTCTACTAATGTTTCAACAGAAGCTTTTAAGTCATTAATTTTCTTTTCTAACTCATTAATCTTTGTAGTATCATCAATAAGAGCATCAACTTGATCTTTTAAAGATTTAATTGATTTTTCTGCCATTGTTGAATTTTGTTTTGGATAAGGGATACTATCAATTATTTTTTTAATTGCATTTTTTCTACGGTTAAACTCACCTAGTTTTCTAGCTTTAGAAACAATATTATTTATTTGGTCATTATTTTGCGCATTAGCAACTTCTGATTTTAATGAATTTTTCTCAGTATCACTTAAATTAACGATAGTATCAATAGTATCTTTTGCCTTTGCTTTTAAAATTGCAAGCTCTATATTTGCAACTTTATTTTCATTATCAAGTCCATTAATTAATTTTTCAACTTCTATTTTTTCATTAGCATTAACTATTGATAATGCTTTATTTTTAAGTTCTTTTATTTTTGAGATTAAATTATTTAATTTTGCATATTCATCATTAGATTGAGTCTTTGTTGATAGTTTTTCAATTTCTGATTTTAAAGTATTTTTAGCTGCTTGGGCCTCGTTTGAATTTGGATTTGGATAAGGTAAGGCATCAACTTTTGCTTTTAAATCCTCTTTGTAGGCATCTATTATCTTTTTATCAACATCATTTACTTTTTTAATAAAATCATCAATTGATAAATTATTATCAACTGTAGGATTTCATGCAACAATATCATTTTTTAATTTATCTTTTTTATCTTTTTGTTTAATATTAGATAATTTGTTAATTTCTCTTAATGCAACTTGTTGTCTTTTTGTTTCATAAATTTGCTTTTTAAGATCATTTTCATTTGTATCTGGCAAGTGATCTAATCTACCATTTATAAGATTATTTTGATTTGGTTTAGGAAGTGTAAAATCACCAACTTTTTGGATCAATTCTTTATACTTTTGAATCTTTTGTTTTAATTCATCATTTGCAATTTCTTTTATTTCTGTTTCAGTGGTTGCTTCATCTAATTTATCATTTAAGAATTTTCTTCCAGGGGTATTTTGTTTTGAATAAGGCAATTGTTCGATTCTAGTCTTAGCATCTATTATTAATTTTTTAATTTGTTCAAAGCTTTTTACTTTTGCATTAAATGTACTATCATTATTAGTATTTGCATCTATTACGCTCTTTTTCAGCATACTTCTTGCTCGACCATTATTTGTTGGATAAGGTAGTTTATCAACTATCTTTTCAAGGTGTTTGTCACGAGCTTTTTTAAGTATATTTAACATATCAGAATATGAATCTGCTAGATTGACATCATTTTTATATTTTGTTTTTTCTTCTAGTGTTAGCTCATTTAATTCTTCAATCTTTTTATTTATTTCATTTCTATCTTCATTTCTTAGTTGATCAAGTTTTTGAAGTAACTTATCAAAATCACTTAATTCTGATGTTTTAGAAGTTTCTAAAATTCCTGAATCAGCTTTTGAAGGTGAAAGTTTAGAAATCTTATTTTTTGCTTCAGCAATTTTTTTACCTATTTTATCAATAGTATCATCGAATTTTTCAAGATCACTTTGTTTTAAAGTATCTATTTTATCTATCAATTTCTTCTTGGCCTCAGCTTCAGATTGTGAGCTTGGTATTGGATATTCTAATGCATTAACTTGTTGTTTTAATCTGTCTTTTAATGCATTATTATATTCTTCAGTACTTTTAGTCTTTGCGCTTTTGATATTCTTTTTGAGTTGTTCAAATTCTTCTTCTGTGACTGTTCTATTTAGCTGTTCAGTTAAATCCTGTCTTCTTCTTGCATCTTCTGCATTGTTATTATTTTTATTTACACCATTTATAAGATTTTTTGCTTCTGAAATTTTATTAGGTAAATTATTTATTAATGTTTCAATTTCATTTACATTATCTTTAGTTGCATCATTAATTCTAGTATTCAATTTATCAATTGCTAAGGCATTTTGCTTATTTGGATAATCTAACTCACTAACTTTCTTTTTCAATCTTGCTTTTTTAATGAAAAGTTTAGTATCTTCAATGCTTTCATCATTTATATCTTGTGCAAGTTGTATTGCTAGATCTTTTTTAGTCTTAGAAGCATCTAAAACATCTTTTTCTTCAAGTCCTTCAATTTCTTTTTTAAGTTCTACTAATTTAGATTTAAGACCATCTAACTCAGTTTTTTTAGTTTGAACTTGATTTTCTTCAATACCATCTATTGAAGTTTTTAATTTTGATATAGTTTCATTAATGATCTTTTTAACATAATCATCATTTGCAAGTGCATAATCATTTGGAGTAATGACTTTTTTAAGCTGTTCAATTTTCGCAAGCAATTCAGCTTTGTTTTTTATTCTAGTTATTTCTTTTGATGTTAAAGCATTATCTATTTCGCCTTTTAATCTATTTTTTAGATCTTCTGGTAAATCATCTAAAGCATCAATTGTTTTTTTGTTTTCAACTTTATTTTTGTTTTTTGCTGCTTCTATTTTTTTATCTAAATCAACAAATTCTTGATCAGTATTTGCTGAATCAAGTACTTTATTTAGTTCACTTTGTTCATTTTTTGGTAATTTATCAATTTCAAGTTTCGCTTTTATTATTTTACTTTCAATACCAGTTGTATCATTAGTTATTTTTTCTTTAATTTGGTTTAATTGATTAAGATCATTAACATTTTTATATGTTTCTTTTATTTCATTTTTAGCTGGAGCATTTGTTGAAGGGTATGATAAATTATCAACATATGAATCTAATTCATCTTTTATTGCTTTTATTTGCTCAACTTTTATAGCATCATTTATTTCTTTAATTATTGAATCTAATTTTTCAATAGTATCTGCGTCATTTAGCTTTTGATTAAGATCATTTTGTTTTGTTATATCTAAAGTATTAATTAAATCTCTAGCTTTATCAATTCTTGATTTGATAGAATCAAGTTTTTTCTTAAATTTTTCAATTTTCTCTTTGGTATCCAGTTTATCATTACCATTTGAATTAATTTGATTAATTAAACTTTGAATTGCCTTACTTTTATCCCCATCTGGATAATTTAATAACTTAGCTTGATCTTCAAGATCTTTTTTAGCAACATCGATTTCAGCTTTATTAATAATATCTGTAATTTTTGCTCAATCATTTGTATCAGTGTTATCAATAAGTTTTACTAAATCTTCTTTTTGCTTTTTAGTTAATTTTGAATCAGGAATTGAATTAATTTTTGATTTAGCTGTTTCTTTATCTTGAACTAATAAATCTTTAATTCTTTGATCTAACTCATCAAATGAATGATTAGGTAGATTAGCGTCACGAACTAATAATGATGTTTGATCTAATTGTTCATTTGCTTTTTTAGCACTTTCTGGACTTAATTTTGAAATCTTATCTTTAGCATCATTAATTTTACTTTTATAAGTATCTAAATTCTTACCAATAATTTCATTGGCCTTATTAAATTTTTCTAAATTAGATAAAGCATTATCACTTTTAATGTCATCTAATTTTTTAGTTAAATCTTTTATAGCAATTGAATCCATCCCATTTGGATATGGTAATTTTTTTACTTCATCAATAATAAAATCAATTTGTCTATGTTTTAATTTATTAATTTCGTTAATAATTCTATTTAGTTCATCATTTGCATTTGGTTTAGCAAAAGTTAAGTTATTAAGTTCTCTTATAAAATCATTCTTTTTATCTTGATCTGATAAATCATCAAGAGATTTAATAGCATCAGCTTTTTTATTATTAAATTCATGCTCATTAATTTTATTTAAAATATCATAATAGTCTTTGATGTTTTTAGCTTTATTTAATGAATTTTGAACTGATCTTTTAAAATCATTATCTTTTAACCTATCAATTTTATCTTTAATTTCTTTTTTAAGACCATCTTTTATTAATTCAATATTTGCCTTAATTTCATTATCTAATAATGATGAAAAATCACTTGAATTATTAATCAAGTTTGTTAAATTAGTTTTCTTTTTTGCTTCTAAACTTGAAGCGGCAATTTTAGTTTTTAAAGCTTCTTTTTTAGCTGAAAGATAATCATTAGAGCTTTGATTTTCTAATTCTTTTTCTACATTGTCAATTAGCAGACCAAGATCATTGAGATTTTTAATTGAAGCTAGTTTGGTTTCAAAATTTTTCTTTTTATTAGAATCTTTAATTCTCTTAATTAATTCTTTAGCTTCTATTTTTTCTAAATCTGCATTTTTAGCTAGTTCAATATCAATAAGTTTAGTAACATTATCTTTAATATTTTGTTTATCATTTGACATTTTGACATTTGATAATTTAGCATTTAATTTTTTCTTCTTAAAATCCGATTTAACCTTAGAAATAAGATCTATTATTTCTTTATTTTCTTTATTATTTTGATCTTTAATTTCTTTAATTACTTTTTTAATTTTTTCAATGTTTTCTTTTGAAGAATTTTTATATCTTGGGTTATTTAAAAAATCTTCTGCTTTTTTCTTGTGCTCAGGTGATAGAACTAAGTTCTTTTCTTTTTTTAATTCTTGAATTAATTTTTCATACTCTGAAAAATTCTTATTATCCTTGGTATTTCAAATTGTTCAAATAGCTGTTGCACTCGAAACTAAAAAAGCTAGAATGGAAAAACCTAAAAAAATTCTTTTTTGTTTTCTTTTATTCATATAATTAATACAACTCCTAATATTATTTACTCTAATATATATTTCAATAATATATTAATTTTTCCATTACAAAAACACGCACTATTTATTAAAAATAAATATTCATTTATTAAACTTATATATCTAAATGGAAGTATTAAAGGTTATGTTTTTAATACTAAATTTTTTTTATTTTGTCGCGACAAAATAAACCCTTTTTTTTTTTTTTTTTATGTAAAATGACATTTTTCATCAAAAATGGCTTAATATATAATATTGATTATTTATCAAAATTTTTACATAAAATAAATAAAAATATCAATTACAATAGATAAAATATAAGAAAGTATTTATATTTAATTTTTATTTTATAATATTGTATAATTAAATAATTATGATATATAAGCCAGGTGATGTAGTTATGGGAAAGGTGATAAAAATAGGTTCAAAATATATCACAGTCAAGACAAAAAAAGGATGTATTTTCTTTATTAACAAAAACGAAATAACTGATTTTACAAAAAAGTCAAATTATGATATTTTTAGATTAAATGAACAAATAAATTTTATTGCCTTAAAGTTTAATGCGACAAAAAGAAATGGCTTTGGTAGTTATAAAAAAAATCATCCAAATGAATTAAAAGAAAAAGGGCCTTGCAAATTAATTGAAACACCAAATGGATTTAAAAATCTTTCTGAATATTCAAAATTAATTTTTAATTCTAAAACAAATGATGAAGCAACAAAGGAAATAGACCACAATGAGCAAGGTTAATATTACTTGAAATGATGTAAATCTAGATTCTTTTTCAAATTCTAACAAAGATATTATTGAAAAAATTAGATCCTTAAACTTTATTGGTTCTGAAAATCTTCATTTTGATGATATTGCAATAAATTATTCAATTAATGGAATTAATGAAATTGTAAAGTTTTGTAATATGATTTATAAAAATGGAGTTGAACATCTCATTGTTTGAGCTTCAAGAAATACTCAAAATTTAATTCAATCTTGTTTAAATTTTGTTTTCGGACAAGATGATTTCTATGCAGACGAAAAGATAAAACTATATTTTATTGACGGAATTGATGAATTAAGAATAACAAAACGAAAATTAGATAAATACTTTAGTCTAGACCTTAATAATAAAATGGCCATTGTGTTCTTAGATGGCTTTATTGAAGCAGATGAACAAAAAATTCAACAAATAATGGATTTAACTTTATCAAAATTTAACGAGAGAACAAGTGACTTTTTAATAAAAAAGCTGAATTACTTTATCGGGAAAAGTGAATGGCTAAAATATTTTATTAAATACCAAATACCAAAAGAAAATGTTTTCATAATTTCATCTGATATTCACGAAAAGTTTTCATTTTTTTCTGAAATTTGCTTGATTATTTTAGCAACACAAGGAATTAATATTCATAAACTTGTTGATGGTTATAAAAATAATGTTCAAAATATTTTTAGTTATGATTTATATTTTAATACTGCTTTAAAGTTAGCAAGGTTTATTGATCAAACTGAGTTCAATTTTAAAACCGTTGAAAAAAATAAATTAAATCATATTAATTTATTTGTATCCTATGATCGTTTTCTTGATTCAACCGCTAATTTATTAGCTAATTTATTTAATTATTCAACTTTAAGAAAAAATGTTTTTTGTGATTTTACTTCTTTTCCTTCTGATATTTCAAAAGTAGGGCAAACGGTGCTATCTAATAAAATTAATAAATTACTTATTTACCTAAACTTTAAACAAAAACAATTTGATTTCCAAACTACATCACTTGTTAATGAAGAAGATTTAGTTTCAAAGTTTGAACATCTTTCTTTTAATGAATTAAAAAATATTAGTTATAACGTTTTTAATGATTTTTTACTTTCATTTAATAATTCTGTAGATGTTTTAAAAATTGATTTTGAAAAGAATTCAGAAGAAGTTTTTGGGGAATTAATCTCCATCTTATATTGAGCAAAAATTTTTTATTGCATTATAAATAATATCGATCCATTTAATTAAAAAAGTAGGAAAAATATTCAGACAAAATCCGAATATTTTTCTTTGTTTACAATATTTAATTTGTTATTATTTTACAAAATAATATTAAAAAATTTCTGTACTTTGGCCCTTATGGTGAAGGTCTTTATTTAATCATTCAAAAGTAGAATTAACATCAGAAATTTCACCGATAAAAGTTAAAATGTCATTATAATAAATTTTACTCATACCGGTTGGGCGGATGCTAATTCCTTTTGATTTAATTAGTACTAAAGTAACACCACGACTATTGAAATCAATATCCTTAACTAATTTATTATCAAGACTAAAATTTTTAACTATTGTAGTTCCAATGACAAAATCATCGCCTACTTCTTGAAGGTTTTCACTATATTTAACAAAACTACTATTAGCTGCAATTAAGGCAGTTCTTTTTCCTGCTTCATATTCAGGGCTAACTATAGTATCAACGCCTATTTGTCTTAGAACTCTAGCGTGTCTTAAATTTGTAGCTCTTGCAATAATATTATTAGCTTTTATCTCTAATAAAGCAGCAACAATTTCAATATTTTCTGGAGCCGCCACAACAATTGTACCAAAGCGTTCAAGTTTATTAGCTTTCAAAAGTTTAATATCAGCCGCATCGCCTACAATTAAATTTTCAATGTCGTCTTTATACGATTTAATTTTTTCTTCATCTTTATCAATAAATGTTACTGTTTTACCTAATTTTAATAATTGATCAACAACTGCTTGACCAAAACGTCCAGCTCCGATAACTGCAATATCCTCTATAAATTTTACTTTCATATTTTATCCTAACCTATAACTATGTCGGCAGTGACATATTCATAATTTCTTTTGTTTGATTTTTTGCTTCTTCATACTAATAAAGTTGAGGAAATCCCAAATTGACCTATAAACATAACAAAAATAAGTGTAATTTTTGAAACAATATTAAATTCTTTAGTTATTCCTACAGATAATCCAGTTGTACCAAAAGCGCTGGCTACCTCAAATCAAACATGTTCAGTTCCATAAATATTATAATTATCAATCGATGATACACCGTGAGTGATGATTTTGCCTGCATGTGAATCAAATGAACTAAAACAAATTAAAGTTGAAACAATCAAAATAATTAATGCAATAACAAATACTTGACCTGACATAAATACAGTTCTTGGTTCAATTGTTCTTTTAAAAATTCTGACTTTTTTAGTATTTAAAATAACAGAAAACATACTTAAAATTAAGATTGCAAAAGTCGTAGTTCTAATTCCGCCTCCAGTTGAAGCAGGTGCAGCACCAATTATCATCATTAGCGTAATTAACATTATTGAACCTCTGCTAAAATGACTTACATCAACTGTCGCAAACCCTGCGCTTCTTGATGAGAATGATGTAAATATTAATGAGAAAATTTTTTGTCATTGATTACCGTACATTGTTCCTTGCTTTAGATATTGAGCTAAATTGCCAACATTAGGAATCTCTTGATTTACAATGCTATATAATTTTTTAGCAACATTAGTAGTTAATAAATTTTGATCAATATAAGAGTTTTCTTTAATTTGCTTTGATAAATATAAAATTTGATTATATACCTCAATACTTTTATCATCGGACTTAATGCCATATTCATTAAATGTTTCAACTCATTTTGCATAGTTATGAATCAATTGATCCGGTACATAAACACGATTTCATAATGAATCCACCGATTTAGATGTAGTTTCAAAACCAATCAACACTAAAAATCCTATAAGAAAAACTAAAAAGTAAGTAATGGTAGAAACTTTAGTAAATAATGAAAAATGATATTTAGTCTTTTTTCTCTTTACTTTATGTCTAATATAACGATATATATCATATAAAGTTGGATAACCTAAACCTCCAATAATTAATAATATAATAAATCAAATTTGCAAGGTTATATTATTATAATAAGGCATTAAAGAATTTCCAGAAATGATATCAAAACCAGCATTATTAATAGCCGAAATGGTATGGAAAAAACCGAATCTAAAAGCTGCTGCTAAATCATATCTTGGATTAATAAACTCACCATTAATTAATTTATTAATTCCATAAGTCGCTGAGGGTTCAGCAAAATAAAAGTAAATAGTCATTCCAAAACCTGAAATTAATGAGGTTGTTAAAATAAATCTAACTGATGAACGAATTATGCTAGAAACTTTATTTACATCATCATGACCTCTTTCACTTTGAATCATTTTTAATGTATATAAAGTGGTAACCTGCTTTTTAAATAATATATTTATAATAAAAAATTTTAACGAAAATATTCCAATACCACCAGATAAAATTAAAATCGCAATAATTGCTTGACCTAAAACATTTCAATGCGAATAAGTATTTTTAACAACTAATCCAGTATCACTAAAAGCACTAGCGGTTGTAAATAATGCATTAACATAATTTTCGCCACTATTTCAATTTAAAGGAGGTTTTTGTTGTGTAATAGGACTTCATAATAAAAAACTTGAGAAAAGAATAATCAAAAAATATACTATTAATAAATATTTAACTCTTGAAACACTTTTAAGATATGTATATCATTTATCACTAGCTTTTGAAATTGTTTTCTTATTTAAAACCTTTTTTAAACACTCTAATAACTTCACTATAATATCCTTAAAATTAAAAAACTCATTATTTTAGCATAATGAATTATTAATTATCCTTAGCATTTTGCATTGAACGCATAATTTGTCTGATTTGTGTTTCTGATGCTTTTCTTCCCATTTGAGCAAACATCACACGAATCATTTTTTCATTAATTGGCGGATTCTCTCTTAATTGTTTTTCGAAATAACGTTTTGTGATAAAAAAGGTTGTAATACCAGCTGCAATAGCAACACCAATACATACCATAACTATTGTTAATACAAACAATCCTGTGCTTAATTCAACCATTAAATACCTCCATAATTTGTAATATTATATACTATTTTCTTTAAAATATTAAACTTGATATTTGGATTTAAATTTGATGATTTTTGATACTTAGTTATAAATAAAAACCGGATTTTTATCCGGCAATTTATTTATAACTATTGCTTATTTTTAAAATAATCTTCTCAATATTTTGTACCTAAATCAAATGTATAAATATCAAGCGCTTGAGTTTTATTATTAGTCTTAGCACCAAGGTAAACTTTACCAGTTGATTTATCAAAATCTACTTTATAACGCTTGATTGCAAGTCTTTTTTGCTCTCCATTTTTTGTAAATTTAGCAAATGGGTCATCTGAATCCGTTACATAAAGAGCCTTTACAATTCCATCTTTATCAAAATCTGCTCCTCAAACATTTATAATATGATTAACAACACTTGAACCATAAGTATGCGAAATAGCAAAAGGTTTATTTGCTAAGATTTCATTTTTTAATCTATTACTTAAATTTTTTGCATTATGTGCATTATTAAATGGTCATCTTCCTGATAAGATATTACTTTTAAAAACATCTTTAAAAAATCCTTTTCAATTTGCTTTTGGATCTCAATCGCTTGGATTATTTTGAATTTGCGACTTGTATCCAATACGAAAATATCCATAACCATTAATTAATTCATCAAATAATTTAAAAGGTGTAACAAAACCCTTCCCAGACCTTTTATCGACATCTCCACCATAATCTTTTTTAATTCATTCAAAAAGCTTACTATTTTCTTTTTTGGTTTTTATTCCTTCATTTCCGGTTTGTTCAATAAATGTATTTAAATCTCTAAAATTAATGCTTAAACTATTAGTTGAATTTTTAAATGTAATTATACCTTTCTGCGGATCACTTAAATATCTATCTAAATAATCTTTATTTTGTTGGCTTCAATAATGTAAGATATTAACAACTACAATTGCACCACACAAGAAGTTATCACCTCGACCAAATTCTTTATTAATATCAAACCATCCTTCATCACGATCATTATGCGCATATCATCAACTATCAATATTATCATTTGTATCTATATGATGCACAAATTCGCTAAAGTTTGGATTTACATCTTTTAAAAATAATGTTTGAGTTACTCCTTGATCTTTTAAATATTTTACTAATTCAGTATTTTTTAATTGATCATTTTTCAAATGCTCTATAAGCATTTTATTTAGACTATGATCAATTATTCTGTCTTCAACTATATCTTGGTTATTTTTAGATTGTAGCGATTTTAAATCTTTATCCTCGGCTTTTTTTGCTAGCTCATTCATCAAGACTACCTTATCTTTTAGCTCATCAATACTAATATTATGATTATTCTTAGTTCCATCAGACAATACAGGAATTTTACTTAAATACTCATTTCTGTCTTGCTCAGTTAAGCCGGATAATGAATTAATTTTTGGATAAAAGGCATTGTTTCTAAATGTTTCATAAATACTATATATTAAAGCTTTTTCAGAATATTCATCATTATGATTATCACTTGTAAATCTTTGTAATTTTGCATTTAATTCATTAATATTATCCTCTTTTACTATTTTTCATTCTGGAACATCAATTTCCAATAATAAAATAATATCTTTAAATTTTATAATTTTATCCTTTAAATCTTTTGGGATAATTGTCTTTATTGCATTTTGATCACTTAAACTACTTAATTTTTCTTTAAAATACTCAACTGCTAATTGCTCATCTAAGATTTGATTTGAAGTTGGATAAGGAAGAGAATTTATTTCAATTAAAACTTCATCAATTGTTTTTGATAATTGCTCGATTTCATTATATTTTTGAATAATTTGATCAAAA
Source organism: Mycoplasmopsis cynos (assembly GCF_900660545.1). Lineage (NCBI taxonomy): Bacteria > Bacillati > Mycoplasmatota > Mycoplasmoidales > Metamycoplasmataceae > Mycoplasmopsis > Mycoplasmopsis cynos. The sequence continues at coordinate 640,303 of NZ_LR214986.1, forward strand.
TTTAAAATATCAACCTTGCTTTTTAAATCATTCTTTGGGTTATTTATGTTTGGATAGGCTAAATTATCAATTTTATCTTTCAAATCATCTTTCACTGCTGAAAAGACTTTTGTTTTTAAATTTGAAAAATTATCATTAGATATTTTATCTAATTCAGTTTTTAAAGGAATTTGTTTTTCTTTTGGTAGTTTTGAAATTATTATTTTATATTCTAAAACCATAGTTTTAAATACCTTAATTTTTGATTCTAAAATATTTAATTCAGTTAATTTATCAGTATCTGTTTTATTTTTTAGACTTATTATTTTTTCTAATTGATCATTTAATTCTTTTTTTGCAGATGCATTTGGTGAGGGATATTCGATACTCTTTATCAAACTTTTAATACTATTAACTTTATTTAAAAGTTGTCGACTCATTGGCGAATGTGAATTTCCTCTTTCATTAGAATTATTACCTTCTTCTGATTTTGCAGGTGCATCGCAAGCAACAACGCTAGAACCTATAAGAGTTGATATTGATAATAAAACTAGAGATTTAAAAACTTTTTTATACTTTTTCATTTCATACCCCTTTTACACTCTTAACTAATGTGATTAGTCCATTGTTAAAAAATTTTATTTTATATATAACAAAATTCCATTTTGTCTACTATTCTTTTGTATTACAAGAATGCTTTTTTTTTTTTTTTTTAGAGGGTAAATGATAAAATATTATGTTTATTACTAAATAAATAGAAATCCGCCCATCAAATGGGCGGATTATATATTTTATGAATTAAGATAAAAAACTAACTTTTCTTTAGAGAATTTTGAACTTCAGTTTTAAGGGTATCAAGTTTTGCTTTAATTTCATCAGTATTTTTTGCATCAAGATCATTAATTTTATTTTTTAATTCCATATCATCTTGTTTTAAATTAATAATTTCTTTTACCTTAGTAACAATAGTTTTTGCATCTTCATTTATTTTATCAGCTTCTACAATTGATTTTGTATTTGATATAAGACTTTTAATTTTTGTAATTAATTTATCAGGTTTTTTAGAAGCTTCACTATCCTTATAAATAATTTTATCAACATTTAATGTTGCTGCTTCTTTTGCTGCTTCAAGAACTGATTCAGCCATTTTATTTATTTCCATTTCTAATTTATTAATATCTCATCCATGATTATCTTTTTTTGCTTCTAAAGTCTCTATTTTTGATTTTATATATTTATTTTCTCTATCGGTAATAATACTATAACTTTTTATTTTATTAACAACTCTTGGTCTAATTGTTTCATAAATATTTCAAATTAAAAGACCTTCTGTAAAAGCTTTGTCATGATCATCATCGTAAAATTTAGCTAAACGACCATTTAAACCTTTTTTTCTTGCGTCATTATATTCAGTTCCATTAAATTTATCGCTATTAATAATATCTTTATACTTATTAAATTTTGCTTTATATTCATCAGTTATTACTTTTGAAACATCTGTTGCAGACTCTAATGTATTTAATTTTGCTTTAAAATAATTTTTCGCAAGACTATTGTACTCATCTTTTTTAGCTTTTTGATCTGGTTCAACTGGTCTAGCGCTTTCAGAAAGTTTACTAAAATCAAATAACTCATCAATTTCTTTAATTTCTACATTTAATGCAGCTGCTAGTTCATTTATTTTTTTAGCACCAGCCTCATATGTTTCAATAGTTAAAGCTTCAACCTCTTTTTTTAATTTTTCTATTGTTTCTTTTGAAGCTTCTTTATCAGGATATTCTAATGATTCTACTTTTTTACTTAATTCAGTTTTAGCTAATGGAAAAAATTCACCTTTAATGTTAATTAAAGTTTCATAATTTGTCGCTGATTCTATCTTCTTTATTAATTCAGCTTTTTTAGTTTCATCTGATATAACTTCGATAGATTTTTTTACTTCTGCTTTTGAATCTTGTAATAATTTGTTTGCTTCAGATTTCGCTGTGTTTAACTCTTCTTCTGTTACATCTGCTTTTTCTAATTTTGCCTTTAAATCATTATATTTTGGGTGATTTTTTAAATTTTCAACAGCTTCAGAAACTTCTTTTTTAAGCGCTGTTAAATCTTTTTTATCACCTTGTTCTGATCCACTATTTTCATTAGAACCTGGATTATTTTCACTAGCTCCGCCATTATTTTCAATTTCTTTAGTCTTTTCTGTACGTGAGCAAGCTACAACACCAGCACCAATTAGTGTTGTGATTGATAATAATCCAAGACCACTAAAAATCTTTTTATATTTTTTCATTATTCTCCTTAATACTTAAAAATTGTTAAAATACTTATTAAATAAGTCTTTTTAATTAAATTAGCTTAATTCGAATATGAAGTACAAACAAAATTTTATTGATTATCACATTTAAATTTCTTATAATTCAATGACAAAAAAGGGCAAGATCTTTTTTTTTTTTTTTTTTTAGAAAAAATATAATAAAATGCAAAATATTTTTTTACACTTATTATATAGTTAAAAAATAATTTTAAAAAAACTAACAATATAATATTTAATATCATTAGTTTTTTTAAAATTATTTTAATTATTTCATTTTCTACTATCAAAATCTTTAATGAAGCTTGTAAGTAAATCACCAGCGGCTAATAAATCACTAATAGCACATACTCCAATTGGACTATGTAAATATCTTTGCGGTAATGAAATTGTTAAAACAGATGCACCTCCATTAGGTGAAAATTGTAACTCTGCAGCATCTGTTCCACCACCAGCTGCAATAAATTTATATGCTTTAATTTTGTGATTTTTAGCTGTTTTCATCATTAAAGAAACTAACTTAGGATCCATTAAAGTACCATTGTCTTTTATTCTTATTGCTGCACCTTTGAACAATTCAGTTGTTCCAGGAATAGTTCCATATGTATCATGTGATGAGGTTGTATCCAATGCAATAGCAATATCTGGTTTGATTAATGAAACAGATGTTCTTGCTCCTCTTGTTCCAACTTCTTCTTGAACTGTTCCGACTAAATATAAATCAACATCTAAGTCAAAGTTAGCAAGATTATTAGCAATATACTCTAAAACACTAACACCTGCACGATTATCCATCGATTTACCACCAATTAGGTCTTCATTTTCAAAGAAAACTGTCTCTCCACTTATTTGAACTCTATCGCCAATTTCAACACCTTTTTGAATCGCTTCTTCTTGACTCATAAAACCAAAATCTGCATAAAGTTCATCATTAGAAATTGCTTTTGTGATTTTATCTCTTTCCATTATATGAATACTAGTATGACCAAAAACTCCTAAAAATTCCTTATTTTGTGTGGTAATTAATTTCGCTTTTGTTCCAATCACTGTTGAAGCTCATATCCCTCCAACAGGCGATAATAAAATTTGTCCTTTTTGAGTAATGTTCTTAACTAAATAACCAACTTCATCCATATGTGCTGCAATCATAATTTTTAATGCATTTTCATTTTTAGATGGTTTATGAAAAATAATTGAACCAAATTTATCATATGAAACATTATATTTTGAACTAATATTCGCTTTTAGTTCACGCGCTACTGGCTGTTCATATCTTGACATTGCTTCAATATTCATATATTTAATTAAACGTTGTTTAAATTCTAATTTTTTCATTTTTATCCTTTGTATTTTGCGATTAGAAAATTAATATTTTTACCTAATGCAGATCATTTTTTTTCGTATCCGGTTTGATAATTTAACTTATTATATTTTGAATTATGTAAATCAGTTGTTTTAAAAATAATCTCTCAGTCATTTTCAGTCAATGAATTAGTGCTATATTCAAACAATTTATCATTATCGGTTTTAAAATAAAGATTGCCATCGTTAGTTAAAAGTTTTTGGTAGATATCTAAAAAATTTTTATATGTTAGTCTTCTTTTTTCATGAGCATTTTTAGGTCATGGATCAGAAAAAGTTAATCAAATTGTGCTGGTTTTATTATTAAATATCTCATTTAAATCATTAGCATCTTTTGTAATAATGAAAAGATTTTTTAATTGTAATTCATTAATTTTATTCAAAATCTTATTAGCAACTGTTGGATACTTTTCTATTGCAAAAAAACGTCTATTTGGCTCATTTAAAGCCATTTGACTAATCATTTCTCCTTTTCCTGCACCAATTTCAATTAAATCAGTGTCTGAAAGATTAATTGGAAAATTAGTTAAATAATAAGGTGATTGTTGCAACTTATCTAATGCAGTATTATCAAATCTTAATCTCATAAATATAATTATAAATTAATGATTAAAAATTTTTAAAACCAAACTAAAAAATATTCTAGTTTGGTTTTAAAATTAATTTTCTATTATATTTGTTGACTCTTGAATTTCAGTTTTTATCACTTCTACTGCAACAATAACATCATTTTCTTTAAGGTTAATAATCTTGACACCTTTAGTATTTCTTGATGTTTCGCTTATTTGATTTATTTTTAATCTAATTGTTGTTCCGCTTGAAGTGATGATTAATAATTCATCACTTAAGTTAACAAATGAAGCAAATATTAAATTTCCAGCTTTTTCTGGATTAATTCCAGAAATCCCTTTTGCTCCACGTTTAGATAAACGATATTCTGATTCATCAGTTATCTTTCCAAATCCTTTAGTTCCTAATGATAAAACTAAATTTCCATCTTTGTTTGAAGAAGCATTAATTACATATTGATCATCAATAAGTTTTATAGCTTTAACACCCATTGCATTTCTTCCAAGCGATCTAACTGAATCAATATTAAACAATGCAATATTCTTATAATTATTAGCAACTAAAATATTATCACCATCTGCTGCAATAAACGCTCTAACAAGTTGATCATTTTCTTGGAGTTTAAAAGCCAATAAACCATTACGTCTTACATTACTGAATAATGATAAAGGAGTTTTTTTGAAAATACCTTTTTTGGTAATTGTAGCTAAATATAAATTATCCTCAAAACTACCTGCATCAATTATTGAAATAATTTTTTCGCCAGCTTCAACATTTAAAGTGTCAATAATATTAATAAATGGTACACCCTTGCTCTGTTTTGAACCTTCTGGAATTTGATATCCCCTTAATGCATAAGCTTTACCAATATTTGAGAATAAAAGTAAATCAGTATGAGTTGATGCTTTAATTATCATTGAAATATCATCATCATCATATGTTTTCATACTAATGCTTCCAACACCACCACGATTTTGCGTGTTATATTCATCTAAATTAATTCTTTTTACATATCCATTAACTGAACAAGTGATAATAATTTCGCTTTGCGGAATTAAATCTTCATCATTGATTTTTCCAATACCAAAATAATCAATTTGTGTTCTTCTTTGATCCGCATATTTTTCTTTAATTGTGGTTAATTCAGAAATTATTAATTCAATTAATTTTTCTTCAGAAGCTAAAATCTCCTTATAACCTTTAATTTCAACATATAAAGCATTAATTTCTTCGACCATCTTTTCGAAATTAAGACCAGTTAAACGACGAAGATTCATATCAAGAATTGCTTTTGTTTGTCTTTCAGTTAAATTAAATCTTTCAGCTAATCTCTCTTGGGCAATTTGATCGGTTTTAGAACTTTTAATAATCGCAACAACCTCATCAATATTTTGAACTGCAATTTTTAAACCTTCTAAAATATGAACTTTTTCTTCTGCCTTATTTAAATCATATTTAAGTCGACGAGTCACAACTTCTTTTTGATGATCTAAATAAACACTAAGACCTTGCTTTAAATTTAAAGTTTTTGGTTCTCCATTAACAAGAGCTACAATGTTTGAACTGTAAGAAACTTGTAAGTATGATTTTTGGAATAATTGGTTTAAAATAATGTGTGGATTAAAGCCTTTTTTAATAACTAAAACAATTCTAATACCATTGAGATTAGTTTCATCTCTAATATCAGAAATACCTTCAATAACCTTCTCTTTTACTAAATCTACAATTTTTTGAACAATTGTGCTTGTTTTTACTGCATAAGGTATTTCAGTAACAATGATTCTTGATTTTCCATTTGGGTTTTCAATAATTTCGGTTTTAGAACGAACTATAATGCTTCCCCGTCCTGTCTCATAAGTATCTAAAATACCTTTTGACCCGAGTATAATTCCACCAGTTGGAAAATCTGGTCCTTTAACATGCTGCATTAATTCATGAGTTGTTATATCATTATTTTTAGCCAAGGCAATTGTCGCATCTATAATTTCACCTAAATTATGTGGTGGTATTTCTGTAGCCATACCGACCGCAATACCAGAAGCTCCAGTTACAAATAAATTCGGAAATCTAGCTGGTAAAACAATTGGTTCTTTTTCAGTAGCGTCATAATTATCAACAAAATCAACAGTATCTTTTTTAATACTTTCTAATAGCTCACCAGATAATTTAGTCATTCTAGCTTCTGTATAACGCATAGCAGCAGCCTGATCCCCATCAATGGAACCAAAATTACCATGACCATCAACAAGAGGGTAACGCATAGAAAAATCTTGCGCCATACGTACCATTGCATCATAAACAGAAGTATCACCATGTGGATGATATTTACCTAATACATCCCCGACGATACGAGCTGACTTTCTGTGTTGTGAACTAGCTGTAATACCTAATTCAAACATATCATATAAAATTCTTCTATGAACAGGTTTTAAACCATCACGAGCATCTGGCAAAGCTCTTGATACAATAACACTCATCGCATATTCTAAAAATGAAGTTTTCATTTCTGTGTCTAAAACAACCGGACTCAAACCTTCGATCGGTTCATCAATTAATTGTGATTCTACTTGATATTCTTCATTATTTTGAGGAGCAATTTCTTCTTCATCATCAGTTTCTATTGCTTCAGGTCGTTTTTTGAAAATCATTCGACTTTCATCATCATAATCTATCTCGTCATCAACAATAATTTTTGGTTTATTGTTTTGGTCTTCATTTTCATTATTTTTTTTCTTTTCATCATCGAAATTAAAATTTTTAGACATATTAAACTCCATATAAATTTTCCATAATAATTATTATAATTATATCACAAAGTGATATAAACCTAAGTTATACCATAGCTCAATCGAGTTTATTTTTTTATAAGGATCATAAATTATCTAATATGTATATTTAAAAATCCACTTATTTTTAATATATAAACAATTTCATAAATAAAATATAAAAAATGACAAATTGTTCAAATACAATTCATCATTTTAATGATTTTAAAATTATTTTTCAATTTTAATTTTAACGCTTGGACCCATAGAAGCTGAAACTGTTAAATTAAGCATATACGCACCTTTTACTGCTGCTGGTTTTAATTTCTTAATTAAGTTAATAAGAACCTTAGCATTTTCCACAAGTGCTTGTGTTGTCATTGATTTTTTACCTATCAATGAATGCACGATACCTGCTTTATCTGTACGATAATTTGCTTTACCTTTTTTAAGTTCTTCAACTGCTTTTTCTGGTGTAGGAGTAACTGTACCGGTTTTAGGATTTGGCATTAAACCCTTTGGCCCAAGTTTTTTTCCATATTTACCAAGCAATGGCATCATTGTTGGATCAGCAACCATTACATCAAAATCAAATTCATCTTCTTTAATTTTTTGTTCTAGTGCAGGCCCATCAACAACAATATCAGCTCCTGCGTCTTTTGATAACTTAGCTTTTTCTACATTATTTGTAGCGACCAAAACTCTGATTGATTTACCTGTTCCATTTGGTAACAACACTGCACCACGTAATTGCTGATCAGCTTTACGAACATCAAGATTCAAGTTAAATGCTAAATCAATTGATGCATCAAATTTTGCATATGAAGTTTTTTTAGCTAATTCAATCGCTTCTTCAAGTTCATAAGCAATTGTTCTGTCGAATGATTCACGAGCATTTTTAAGGTTTTTTGATAAACGTTTCGCCATTATTCTTCTCCTTCATTAGCTTTTTTCTCATCACTATGAGTTGTTACTTCTATGCTTTGACCTTTTGTTTCAACTAAGTTAGCTGAATCAGCTTCAAGCGCAGCTGCTTTAGCACTTGCCAATGCTTCAGCTTTTGCTGCTGCTTTAGCTGCTGCTTTAGCTTTAAAAATATCATCATATCCTTCAACTAAAACACCCATTTGTTTCGCTGTTCCAGCAACAATTGCCATAGCAGCATCAACATCTTTTGTGTTTAAATCTGGTAATTTATATTCAGCAATTTCTCTTAATTGTTCTTTTGTAATTGTAGCTACAATTGTAGTTTTAGCATTTTTTGATCCAGATTGAATTTTTGCCGCTTGTTTAATTTTGTATGAAGCTGGTGAAGTAAAAAGTTTAAATTCAAAAGTTTTATCTTTATAAACTGTAATTTGTACAGGAACTGGTTCATCACCTCTATCTCTTGTTGCATCATTAAATGCCTTTGTAAATTCAGGCATATTAACACCAACACCAGCTAATGCCGGACCTGGTTTTGCTTTCCCAGCAGGGAATTGCAATTTAGCAACACGTTGTATTTCTTTTTTTGCCATTTATGTTTTATCCTTTCGATATTGTGGTCTAGCGATATAAGATATCTCCCACTAGTAGAGGCAATAATATAAATATATTGCTTTTTTATTATATTAAAAAATCATTTTTTAAAAAACAAAAACATTTTATTTTTAAACGCTGTTTTATACATTTAATTATCATTATAAACTTTTAGTTGTTTGATCAAGATTTTTAAAAAAATGCTTTTTTTTTTTTTTGTATAAATAAAAGCAAAAATTACATTAAATAAGAGTAGAAGTCTTAAATGAACAAAGACAAACAAATTAAAGATCTAAAAAATATATCAATTACTAACATAGTTTTATTATTAATAAATATTCTTTCTCTAATTATATTTTCAATTGTATTAGGTTATTATGGAGCAAAACTTATATTTGGTACTAGTAATATTGATGTATTAAATGCTATTTATAATATATCATTGGCAGAAACTATTATTTTATTTACTATTAAAGTGGCTGCATTTATATTAGCAATTATAAGTACAATAAAAGCTAGTGCAATTGCTAAAGAAAATGAAAAAATTAAGTTATTTGGTTTATGTTTATCGTTTGCAATTGTGGAGGGAATATCTCTACTATTATTTTGAATCCCGGTAGCAGGTATTTTCATCGGGGTCATTGCTCCATTTATACTAGGAATTGTAGTTTATTCAATAGCAATACATAAGACAAAAGAATATTAACAAATCTATTTTAAATACCAAAATGATATTCAGTTAAGCTGAATATTTTTAATACTTTATTATGCTTATTTAAGGTAAGTTAGTAAAAAATAATATATAATAAATGTATGAAAAAATATCTTGTAAATATTAATATCCAAAACAAAATAAAAGCTCCTGAATATTTTATTAATGAATTAAATCAAATTGTCCAAAACTTCGCAAACTATTTCGAATATGATACTAAAAAAGAAATACTTTTGGATGTATCAATCGTATCAAGAAATGAAATAAAACTTTTAAATAAACAATATCGCAACAAAGATTATATTACTGATATTCTATCATTTGATTTTGGTGATAAAGAATTGTATAATAAATTACCAATTATACATCTTGGTGAACTTATTATATGCTGAGATAGAGTTAAGCGTCAAGCAACTAAGTTTAATCATTCAATTAAAAGAGAATTTTGTTACTTATTTACACATGGTTTAATACATTTACAAGGTTATGATCATGAGATTGAAAATGAACGAATTATAATGAATAATATTGTTGATGAAATTTTTAATCCACTAGGTATTAAAAGAAAGGACTAAAATGAAATTTGAAACATTACAAGAATTATTAGAAAAGGCTTACGCACCTTATTCTAATTTTCCTGTTGCTGCAATTGCAATTGATGAAAATGGAAAAGAGTACTATGGGGTTAATGTAGAAAATGCTGCTTATCCATCTGGATTATGCGCTGAAAGAAGTGCTTTATTTGGTTCAGTTGCGTACGGCGGACCAATAGGTAAATTTAAAGAGATTCATATCATTTCTAAAAAAGATGATGAAATTAGCCCATGCGCTGGATGCAGACAAGTTATGACTGAATTTATGCCAATGGATGCATTAGTTTATCAATATTCAAATGATGGTAAAAAAGTTAGAATTAATAAATTAATTGAACTAGTTCCATATCCAATTCATATGAAAGATATTAAATAATGAAAATATGCTTTGCTAGTATTTTAGGTAGGCCAAATGTTGGAAAAAGTAGTTTAATCAATGCGATCATTGGTTATAATGTCGCCATCGTTACTGATACAGCTCAAACAACTAGAGATCAAATCACTGGAATTTATACAGAGGATGATTTTCAATTAATTTTCATAGATACTCCTGGAATTCATAAACCAGAAAATAAATTAGGAGAATCATTAAACAAATCAGCCTATGATGCAATTAAAAATGTAGATGTATTATTATTTTTAACACCAGCTGATGAAAAAATTGGGCCTGGTGATAAAATGATTTTAGAGAAAATTTCCAATCATTCACATAAAATAGCAGTTATTTCAAAAGTTTCTAAAATCAAAGGAAACCCTCAAACAATGACTCAAAAAATCCAGGAATTATCTAAATATAGTTTTGAACATATTGTTTCAACAGATGTAAATAATTTAAATTCAATTTATTCTTTAATTGATTTAATAAAAGATAATTATTCATATGAAGGTCAAGCGCAATATGATGAAGATTATGTCACAGATAAAACAATAAGATTTCTAGCAAAAGAAATAATTCGTGAATCAGCAATTAATGCCCTATATGATGAACTGCCACATTCAATAGCTGTTGAAGTTGTTGAATTTAACGAAAACGATCCAGAACACACAATAATCGATGGAATCATTTATGTTAAAAAGGACTCTCAAAAAGGAATGGTAATTGGTAAAAACGCTTCCAAGATTAAAGAGATTGGTAAAATTGCTAGAATCAAAATTATGCAACAATTACAAACAAAAGTTACTTTAACACTCAAAGTTAAAGTTGCAAAAAAGTGAAATAATGATCCTGAATCATTATCAAGATTCGGATACTAATTCTTAAAATACAAACTAAAATCTGTGTTTAACTTTTTCAACCTAGAACAAAAAAGAAGTATTTAAATAAAATCTCAATACTTCTTTTTTGTTTTTTAAGTTTTTTTTAAAATATTATATTCCTGATTCAAATAATGCAGTTTTACTAAAATCTTTAAAGAAATCGTCTTGCTGAGCTAAAACTTTAAGATTTTGTCTATAAGATTTTTCTTGATGAGGATATAAAGTTTTATCACTTGCATCAATTAAATTATGCTCTGGACCATAAAAAGGATCATTAGAATTTTGAACTAAAAAGGTAAATGCACCTCAATTTGAGGTATCTTTTATATCATTAGTTTTTGATGAAATAGAAGAATATATGCCTACAGGCATACCAAATTCATTAATTGCAAGTGATCCGCTTGCTCCATAATATAAACTACTATTTTGCACTTGTCCTTGTACTCCAATACCATATGATATGGTTTTCTCATCTAACAAGTTATTAACTTCTGCGCTATTAAGAAAACTTCTTCTTGTAAAAGCAGTGTCTTGAATCTTTGTTCCTTTAGGATAATTTTTTCAAAAATATTGATTATTTGCATTATCGTTATCTGAAGGAAAACCTGCTATATAGATTCTTTTTGCGTTAGGACTTAGGATATCCTTTTTATTGTTAAAATCTTTATATTGGTCTTTGTGACTATAAATTGAATAATAGTCATAAGAAATATAAGGTATTTTTAATTTGTCATGGTTAGGGTATTGTTTTGATGAAAATAGTGTCACATCATTTTTGATGCTATTAATTCCGTTTTTAATATGATCTAATAACTTCTTTAGGTTTTGGTCTGTTTGAGCCTGCCTTGTAAGTTCACCAAATTTAACTTTTATTGCAAAAACAGCAAAGTCTTTTCCGATCCTTTGAATTCCATCAAAATCAGGTTGGTAATTTGAATGTTTTTTTAATAGATCCTCATTTGTTTTTTTATCAAAAAAATCAGTTGCCACAAAAACTGTCTTGGGGTTAGAAAATATTTGCTCACCAACTAGTTTTATATCTTTTAATCCATCCAGATATTTTTGGTCTTTTGAATTTATAAAATAACTAACAATATTTTGATTGCCTTCATGTCTTCCTGATTCAATTTGCTCTAAATTAGGTTCTTTCAAAGGAATTCCTAAACCAAACGAAGCAACCTTAGCACCCTTTTGTTCTTTATTAGTGAAATACTCCGGAAATATATTTCTTAATTTATCATCTAATGTATTATAAGCATATTTGTAAACATGAGCGTTTGTAGCTATGTATAACATTAATTCATCAGAATTTTCAACTCCATTTTTTCAAGCATAATCCAATACTCAACCAGTACCAGTTGATAAAAAAGAAATTTCATCATTATTTCTTACACCATTTTCAATATTTTGAGTAACAACATTAAATGAAATTGCAAAAGAGCGATCAAATATTTTCTTATATGCATCGATTTGGTTTATTTCTAATTCTGGTTTACTAATTGCATGTTCAGGTTTTTGAAATCCTGGAAAAGTCGGTGGAAGTAAAGGAAAATTAGGCAAATGCTGTATAGTGTCACTATTATTTAAAGTACTTATTGGATCTTTTTGTTTTGATTGATCTTGTATAGTATTTTCTAAAACAGAAGGTGATGTAGTCTCTGTTTTTGTTTCATTAGAGCTTTCATTAGGTTCTTTATTAGGACGAAGATTTTGATTTAGGTTTTCATCTGTTTGCATAGGTTTTTTTATTTGCTCATCAATATTATTTGAATTACCTTTTTTGTTATTACCATTAGCACTATTTGAAATACATGATGTAGAAAAAGCAACTAATGTTAATGATAAACCAAGTAATAATTTCTTTTTCATATGATTCCTTATATTTTATGTTTATTTAATACCAATTTTATAGTTTTACCAATAATTTTATTACCTAAAATATTTTCATTTTATCTAGTATAACTATAACAGCATTTTTATATCATATAAAATATACCAAGATTTTTAAAAAATGTAATTTAATAGTTTCTTATTATTTTAAAGGATTTTGTAATTATAAAAACTTAAAAAATTCATCAAAATTCATAATATTTTCATATTATTCACTAGTTTAAAATAATCATTTTTATTTTCTAAAACATAACACAAAACTCTGAACCTTTATAAGTTCAGAGTTTTGTGTTCATACCAAATTAAATAATAAGTAAATAAAATTTCTACTTTTAGTAGTTTGATATATCAAGAATTTAAAAACCGCTTTTTTTTTTTTTTTTTTTGCAAAAATATAAGTGATAAATACATTTTATTTTATTATAAAAAAATAATATAAATTCATAAGAAAGGAAATGATGAATAAAATTAAAAAAGTTTTAGTACTTAGTTCACTAAGTGCTATATTGCCTTTTACAATTGTTTCTTGTACAAATGGAACAAATGATGGTAATGAACAAAAAAATAATCCTAATAAAAATAAAATAAAACCAGAAAATAAAGAAATTCAAAATGCTCAAGATAAAAATAAAAACATTAATGGGCAAAAATCTAGTGATACACCAAGTGCCGACACAAAATTAAAAAAAGATGAAAAATTAAATGATAAAACTAATAATATAAATAACAACAAACAAGAAGATGATATTGATATTATTGATTCAAAGAAATTAGATGAAAAAACAATAAAATTAATTGAAAATCAATATTTAGATCTTATTGAAAATAAAGTAATAAGTGAAAGTTTTTTTATTAATTCTTCAGTTGAAGTTATAAAAAAGTTAAATGTTAAAAATTATAAAAAATTTGTGCTTGAGGCGGTGAAGCAGGATCGTGAAGTGTTGAAGTATGCTTCAGAGGAGATGAAAAAAGAGTTCGGTAAAAATAGAGATATAATGCTTGAGGCGGTGAAACGGGATGGTAGTGCGTTGTATTATGCTTCAGAAGAGTTGAAAAAGGATAAAGAAGTAGTGCTTGAGGCGGTGAAGCAGGATTATCGTGCGTTGAGTTATGCCTCGAAAGAGTTGGAAAATGATAAAGATATTGTGCTTGAGGCGTTTAAGTGGTATGGCGGTGGGTTGCAGTTTGCTTCAGAAGAGTTGATGAAAAAAGAGTTCGGGAAAAATAAAAATATAATGCTTGAGGTAGTGAAGCGGGATGGTTGAGCGTTACAGTTTGCTTCAGATGAGCTTAAAAGAGATAGAGAAGTAGTGCTTGAGGCGGTGAAGCAGGATGGTAGTGCGTTGGAGTATGCTTCAGAGGAGATGAAAAAAGAGTTCGGTAAAAATAGAGATATAATGCTTGAGGCGGTGAAACGGGATGGTAGTGCGTTGTATTATGCTTCAGAAGAGTTGAAAAAGGATAAAGAAGTAGTGCTTGAGGCGGTGAAACGGGATTATCGTGCGTTGGAGTATGCTTCAGATGAGCTGAAAAAGGATAAAGCAGTAGGGCTTGAGGCTGTGAAGCAGAATGGTCTTGCGTTGCAGTTTGCTTCAGAGATGTTGAAAAAGGATAAAGAAATAGTGCTTGAGGCAGTAAAGCGAAATGGTTATGCGTTGGAGTATGCTTCAGATGAGCTGAAAAAGGATAAAGAAGTAGTGCTTGAGGCTGTGAAGCAGAATGGTCTTGCGTTGCAGTTTGCTTCAGATGAGCTGAAAAAGGATAAAGAAGTAGTGCTTGAGGCGGTGAAGCAGGATCGTGAAGTGTTGAAGTATGCTTCAAAAGAGTTGAGGGGTGATAGAAAATTTATGTTGGAGGCGGCGAAGCAGAATGGTTATACGTTGCTGTTTGCTTCAGAGGAATTAAAAAAGGATAAAGCGCTTGTGCTTGAGGCGGTGAAGCAGGCTGGTGGTGCGTTACAGTATGCTTCAAAAGAGTTGTGAAGTGATAAAGATGTTGTGCTTGAGACGGTGAAGCAGGATGGTTGAGCGTTGGGGTATGCTTCAGATGAGTTGAAAAAGGATAAAGCACTTGTGCTTGAGGCGGTGAAGCGGGCTGGTGGTGCGTTGCAGTCTGCTTCAGATGAGCTGAAAAAGGATAAAGAAGTAGTGCTTGAGGCGGCAAAGCGAGATGGTGATGCGTTGCTATTTGCTTCAGAGGAGTTGAAAAAGGATAAAGAAGTAGTGCTTGAGGCGGTAAAGCGAAATGGTTATGCGTTGGAGTATGCTTCAGATGAGCTGAAAAAGGATAAAGAAGTAGTGCTTGAGGCGGTGAAGGAGCGTTATAGTTCGTTGCAATTTGCTTCGCAAGAGTTGTGAAAAGATAAAGATGTTGTGCTTGAGACGGTGAAGCAGGATGGTCGTGCATTGGAGTATACTTCGAAAGAGTTGAAAAATGATAAAGATGTTGTGCTTGAGGCAGTGAAGCAGAATGGTCTTGCGTTGCAGTTTGCTTCAGAGATGTTGAAAAAGGATAAAGAAATAGTGCTTGAGGCGGTAAAGCGAAATGGTTATGCGTTGGAGTATGCTTCAGATGAGCTGAAAAAGGATAAAGAAGTAGTGCTTGAGGCGGTGAAGCGGGCTGGTGGTGCGTTGCAGTCTGCTTCAGATGAGCTGAAAAAGGATAAAGAAGTAGTGCTTGAGGCGGTGAAGCAGGATCGTGAAGTGTTGAAGTATGCTTCAAAAGAGTTGTGAAGTGATAAAGATGTTGCACTTGAGGCGGTGAAGCAGAATGGTTATGCGTTGCAGTTTGCTTCAGAGGAGTTAAAAAAAGAGTTCGGGAAAAATAAAAATATAATGCTTGAGGCAGTGAAGCGGGATGGTAGTGCGTTGGAGTATGCTTCAGATGAGCTGAAAAAGGATAAAGAAGTAGTGCTTGAGGCGGTGAAGCAGGATGGTTGAGCGTTGGGGTATGCTTCAGATGAGTTGAAAAAGGATAAAGAAGTAGTGCTTGAGGCGGTGAAGCAGGATTATCGTGCGTTGAGTTATGCCTCGAAAGAGTTGGAAAATGATAAAGATATTGTGCTTGAGGCGTTTAAGTGGTATGGCGGTGGGTTGCAGTTTGCTTCAGAAGAGTTGATGAAAAAAGAGTTCGGGAAAAATAAAAATATAATGCTTGAGGTAGTGAAGCGGGATGGTTGAGCGTTACAGTTTGCTTCAGATGAGCTTAAAAGAGATAGAGAAGTAGTGCTTGAGGCGGTGAAGCGGGATGGTAGTGCGTTGGAGTATGCTTCAGATGAGCTGAGGGGTGATAGAAAATTTATGCTAGAGGCGGCAAAGCGAGATGGTGATGCGTTGCTGTTTGCTTCAGAGGAGTTGAAAAAGGATAAAGCATTTATATCTGAAATTATAAAAATTAATCCATATATTATTCTTTACTCATATGAAGTCTTTGACTTTAGCTATATTTCGAATATAAGTGAATACAAAGAAAAAAATCAAAATACAATCAATTTATCAAATCTGCTTAAAAAAGCAGTACCACATACTCTAAGTGGAACTTACAAATACAAAGACCTTAAAAACCTAATAGATAAATCTAATGAAGATAAACAAAACCTAATAAGTATTTTAGTAAAAGAACCTGATTTACTAAAATATATTCCGTATGAATTTTCAAATGATAAAGAATTTATTAGTTTAATTGCTAAACAAAATAAAGATATTATAAAATTTACTTCTAGAAGACTTCAATATGATGAAGAATTTATTAATAGTATCAAAAATAACTAATTATTTTTAAAACATAACACAAAACTCTGAATCTTTATAGGTTCAGAGTTTTGTGTTCATACTAAATTAAATAATAAGTAAATAAAATTTCTACTTTTAGTAGTTTGATGTATCAAGAATTTAAAAACCGCTTTTTTTTTTTTTTTTTTGCAAAAATATAAGAGATAAATACATTTTATTTTATTATAAAAAAATAATATAAATTCATAAGAAAGGAAATGATGAATAAAATTAAAAAAGTTTTAGTACTTAGTTCACTAAGTGCTATATTGCCTTTTACAATTGTTTCTTGTACAAATGAAACAAATAATGGTAATGGCCGAAAACCTAGTGATACATCAAATAACAACACAAAATTAAAAAAAGATGAAAAACTAAATGATGAAGGTAAAGGTAATAATGTAAAAAACAACAAACAAGAACCAGAAAATAAAGAAATTCAAAATGCTCAAGATAAAAATAAAAACATTAATGGGCAAAAACCTAGTGATACAACAAGTGCCAACACAAAATTAAAAAAAGATGAAAAATTAAATGATAAAGCTAATAATATAAATAACAACAAACAAAAAGATAATGTTGATATTATTGATTCAACGAAATTAGATGAAAAAACAATAAAATCAATTGAAAATCAATATTTAGATCTTATTGAAAATAAAGCAATAAGTAATAAAGAATATTTTTTTATTTCTTCATCACTTAAAGTTATAAAAAAGTTAAATGTTAAAAATTATAAAAAATTTGTGCTTGAGGCGTTTAAGCAGGACGGTTATGCGTTGGAGTTTGCTTCAGAAGAGTTAAAAAAAGAGTTTGGGAAAAATAGAGATATAATGCTTGAGGCGGTGAAGCAGGATGGTAATGCATTGAGGTTTGCTTCGAAAGAGTTGCAAAATGATAGAGAAGTAGTGCTTGAGGCGGTGAAGCAGGATGGTGGTGTGTTGGTGTATGCTTCAGAAGAGTTGCGAAATGATAAAGAATTTTTGCTTGAGGCGGTGAAACAGAATGGTGATGCGTTGAGGGATGCTTCATATAACTTGAGATATGAGTTGATAGAAAAGATAGAAAAGTCAAGAAAAGAAAAAGAATTATGAAAAGATAGAAAATTTGTGCTTGAGGCAGAAAAGTGGAATGATGGTCGTGCGTTGCATTATGCTTCAGAGGAGTTGAAAAAAGATAAAGCATTTGTGCTTGAAGTGTTGAAGCGGGGTTATGATGCGTTGGAGTATGCTTCGAAAGAGTTAAGGGAAGAAAGAGCATTTGTGTTTGAGGTGGTGAAGCAGAATGGTTATGCGTTAAGATATGCTTCAGAGGAGTTAAAAAAAGATAGAGAAGTAGTGCTTGAGGCGGTAAAGCGGCATGGTGGAGCGTTGCAGTATGCTTCAGATGAGTTAAAAAAGGATAAAGCATTTGTGCTTGAGGCGGTAAAGCAGAATGGTCGTGCGTTGGAGTATGCTTCAGATGAGTTAAAAAAGGATAAAGCATTTGTGCTTGAGGCGGTGAAGCAGGATGGTGATGCGTTACAGTATGCTTCAGATGAGTTGCAAAATGATAAAGATGTTGTGCTTGAGGCGGTAAAGCAGAATGGTGGAGCGTTGCAGCATGCTTCGAAAGAGTTGAGAGAAGAGTTTGGGAAAAATAGAGATATAATGCTTGAGGCGGTGAAGCGAAATGGTTTTGCGTTGCAGTTTGCTTCAGAAGAGTTGAAAAAGGATAGAGAAGTAGTGCTTGAGGGGGTGAAGCAGGATGGTTTTGTGTTAAGATATGCTTCACAGGAGTTGAAAAAAGATAGAGAAATAGTGCTTGAGGCGGTGAAGCGGAATGGTTATGCATTGCAGTTTGCTTCAGAGGAGTTGAAAAAGGATAAAGCAGTAGGGCTTGAGACGGTGATGCAGGATTATAATGCGTTGGAGGTTGTTTCAGAGGAGTTGAAAAAGGATAGAGAATTTATATCTGAAATTATAAAAATTAATCCATATATTATTTTTTCTTTTATTGATGGACCAGGAAAAATTCAATTAGATAACTCATTACTTAATATTCTTTACTCATATGAAACCTTAAACTTTATTGACTTTAACTATATTGCAAATATAAGTAAAGATAAAAAAGAAAATCAAAACACATTCAATTTATCAAATCTTCTTAAAAAAGCAGCAGCACATACTATAGGTAGAAGAACTTACAAATACAAAGACCTTAAAAACTTAATAGATAATTCTAATGAAGATAAACAAAACCTAATAAGTATTTTAGTAAAAGAACCTGATTTACTAAAATATATTCCATATCAATTTTCAAATGATAAAGAATTTATTAGTTTAATTGCTAAACAAAATAAAGATATTATAAAATTTGCTTCTAGAATACTTCAATATGATGAAGAATTTATTAATAGTATCAAAAATAACTAATTATTTTAAAATGTAACACAAAACTCTGAATCTTATATAGGTTCAGAGTTTTGTGTTCATACTAAATTAAATAATAAGTAAATAAAATTTCTACTTTTAGTAGTTTGATGTATCAAGAATTTAAAAACCGCTTTTTTTTTTTTTTTTGCAAAAATATAAGAGATAAAATACATTTTATTTTATTATAAAAAAATAATATAAATTCATAAGAAAGGAAATGATGAATAAAATTAAAAAAGTTTTAGTACTTAGTTCACTAAGTGCTATATTGCCTTTTACAATTGTTTCTTGTACAAATGAAACAAATGATGGTAATGATCAAAAAAATAATTCTGATAAAGGTAAAATAAAACTAGAAAATAAAGAAATTGAAAATGCTCAAGATAAAAATAAAAACATTAATGATCAAAAATCTAGTAATACATCAAATGCCGACACAAAATTAAAAAAAGATGAAAAATTAAATGATAAAGCTAATAATATAAATAACAACAAACAAGAAGATAATGTTGATATTATTAATTCAAAGAAATTAGATGAAAAAACAATAAAA
This sequence comes from Mycoplasmopsis cynos, assembly GCF_900660545.1. NCBI lineage: Bacteria > Bacillati > Mycoplasmatota > Mycoplasmoidales > Metamycoplasmataceae > Mycoplasmopsis > Mycoplasmopsis cynos. The sequence goes on from NZ_LR214986.1 coordinate 659,997, forward strand.
TCAATTGAAAATCAATATTTAGATCTTATAGAAAATAAAGCAATAAGTGATACAGGGGGTTTCACTTTTTCAAGATTTAATTTTATTGAATCATCACTTGAAGTTATAAAAAAGTTAGATGTTAAAAATTATAAAAAATTTGTGCTTGAGGTGGTGAAACAGCATAAATGAGTGTTGAACCATACTTTGAATCCGAAAGAGTTGTGAAGCGATAGAAAATTTGTGCTTGAGGCGGTGAAACAGGTTGGTGGAGCGTTGGAGTATGCTTCAGAGGAGTTGAAAAAGGATAAAGATGTTGTGCTTGAGGCGGTGAAGCAGAATGGTGATGTGTTAAGATATGCTTCAGATGAACTGAAAAAGGATAAAGCGCTTGTGCTTGAGGCGGTGAAGCAGAATGGTCGTGCATTGGAGTATGCTTCGAAAGAGTTGTGAAATGATAAAGAATTTGTGTTTGAGGCGGTGAAGCGGGATAGTCGTGCGTTGGAGTATGCTTCAGATGAGTTGAGAGGTGATAGAAAATTTATGCTGGAGGTGGTGAAACAGTATGGTGGAGCGTTGGAGTTTGCTTCGAAAGAGTTAAAAAAAGATAGAAAAATTGTGCTGGAGGCGGTGAAGCGAGATGATTATGCGTTGAAGTATGCTTCAGAGGAGTTGCAAAATGATAAAGCAGTAGTGCTTGAGGCGGTGAAGCGGAATGGTATTGCATTGTGATTTGCTTCAGAGGAGTTGAAAAGGGATAAAACGGTAGCGCTTGAGGCGGTGAAGCAGAATTATCGTGCATTGGAGTATGCTCCATATGAGCTGAAAAAGGATAAAGAATTTATGCTTGAGGCGGTGAAACAGTATGGTGGAGCGTTGAGTTTTGCTTCAGAAGAGTTAAAAAAAGAGTTTGGGAAAAATAAAAATATAATGCTTGAGGCGGTGAAACAATATGGTGGAGCGTTGGAGTTTGCTTCAGAAGAGTTGAAAAAGGATAGAAAAATTGTGCTGGAGGCGGTGAAACACGGTGGTTTTGCATTGTTGGAGGGTTTTCTAAATCATGGCCTTGCGTTGGAGTTTGCTTCAGATGAGCTTAAAAGAGATAGAAAAATAGTGCTTGAGGCGGTGAAACGGTATGGTGGAGCGTTGGAGTTTGCTTCGAAAGAGTTAAAAAGGGACAAAACAGTAGTGCTTGAGGCGGTGAAGCAGGATTATCGTGCGTTGGAGTATGCTTCAGAGGAGTTGTGAAGAGATAAAGATGTTGTGCTTGAGGCGGTGAAGCGGAATGGTTTTGCGTTGAGGGATGCTTCAGATGAGATGAAAAAAGAGTTTGGGAAAAATAGAGATATAATGCTTGAGGCGGTGAAGCAGGATTATCGTGCGTTGGAGTATGCTTCAGAGGAGTTGAAAAAGGATAAAGCATTTATGCTTGATGCGGTGAAACGAAATGGTAGAACCTTACAGTTTGCTTCAGAGGAGTTGAAAAAGGATAAAACATTTGTGCTTGAGGCGGTGAAGTGGAATGGTGGAGCGTTGAGTTTTGCTTCAGAAGAGTTAAAAGAAGAGTTTGGGAAAAATAGAGATATAATACTTGAGGCGGTGAAGCAGAATGGCGATGTGTTAAGATATGCTTCAGATGAACTGAAAAAGGATAAAGATGTTGTGCTTCAGGCAGTGAAGCAGGATGGTCATGCATTGGAGTTTGCTTCAGAGGAGTTGAAAAAGGATAAAGATGTTGTGCTTGAGGCGATGAAGCGAGATAGTGATATCTTTAGGTTTGTCTCAGAAAAGTTGAGAGAAGAACTTGGGAAAAATAGAGATATAATGCTTGAGGCGGTGAAGCAGGATTATCGTGCGTTGGAGTATGCTTCAGAGGAGTTGAAAAAGGATAAAGAATTTATATCTAAAATTATAAAAATTAATCCATATATTATTCTTTCTTTTATTAATGATATTCATAGACCAGGAAAAATTCAATTAGATAGCTCATTACTTAATATTCTTTACTCATATAAAACCTTAAACTTTATTGACTTTAACTATACTGCGAATATAAGTGAATATAAAGAGAAAAATCAAAACAAAATAAATTTATCAAATCTGCTTGAAAAAGTAATACCACATACTCCGGGTGGAACTTACAAATACAAAGACCTTAAAAACCTAATAGGTAAATCTAATGAAGATAAACAAAACCTAATAAGCATTTTAGTAAAAGAACCTGATTTACTAAAATATATTCCATATCAATTTTCAAATGATAAAGAATTTATTAGTTTAATCGCTAAACAAAATAAAGATATTATAAAATTTACTTCTAGAAGACTTCAATATGATGAAGAATTTATTAATAGTATCAAAAATAACTAATTATTTTAAAATGTAACACAAAACTCTGAATCTTATATAGGTTCAGAGTTTTGTGTTCATACTAAATTAAATAATAAGTAAATAAAATTTCTACTTTTAGTAGTTTGATGTATCAAGAATTTAAAAACCGCTTTTTTTTTTTTTTTTTTGCAAAAATATAAGAGATAAAATACATTTTATTTTATTATAAAAAAATAATATAAATTCATAAGAAAGGAAATGATGAATAAAATTAAAAAAGTTTTAGTACTTAGTTCACTAAGTGCTATATTGCCTTTTACAATTGTTTCTTGTACAAATGAAACAAATAATGGTAATGGCCGAAAACCTAGTGATACATCAAATAACAACACAAAATTAAAAAAAGATGAAAAATTAAATGATAAAACTAAAAATATAAATAGCAACAAACAAGAAGATAATGTTGATATTATTAATTCAAAGAAATTAGATGAAAAAACAATAAAATCAATTGAAAATCAATATTTAGATCTTATAGAAAATAAAGCAATAAATGAAGGAAGTTTTTTTATTGAATCATCACTTAAAGTTATAAAAAAGCTAGATGTTAAAAATTATAAAAAATTTGTGCTTGAGGTTGTGAAGCAGGATTATCGTGCGTTGGAGTATGCTTCAGAGGAGTTGAAAAATGATAAAGCATTTATGCTTGAGGCAGTGAAACAGAATGGTAGTGCATTGGAGTATGCTTCAGAGGAGTTGAAAAAAGATAGAGAAGTAGTGCTTGAGGCTGTGAAGCAGAATGGTTTTGCATTGGTGCTTGCTTCAGAAGAGTTGAAAAAAGATAGAGAAGTAGTGCTTGAGGCGGTGAAGCAGGATGGTAGTATGTTGAGGTTTGCTTCAGAAGAGTTGAAAAAGGATAGAGAAGTAGTGCTTGAGGCGGTGAAGCAGGATGGTAGTATGTTGAGGTTTGCTTCAGATGAACTGAAAAAGGATAAAGATGTTGTGCTTCAGGCAGTGAAGCAGGATGGTCATGCATTGGAGTTTGCTTCAGAGGAGTTGAAAAAGGATAAAGATGTTGTGCTTGAGGCGATGAAGCGAGATAGTGATATCTTTAGGTTTGTCTCAGAAAAGTTGAGAGAAGAACTTGGGAAAAATAGAGATATAATGCTTGAGGCGGTGAAGCAGGATTATCGTGCGTTGGAGTATGCTTCAGAAGAGCTGAAAAAGGATAAAGTGCTTGTGCTTGAGGCGGCGAAACGGGATTATAGTGCGTTGGAGTTTGCTTCGAAAGAGTTGAGAGAAGAGTTTAGGAAAAATAGAAATATAATGCTTGAGGCAGTGAAACAGAATGGTAGTGCATTGGAGTATGCTTCAGAGAAGTTGAAAGGCGATAGAGAAATAGTGCTTGAGGCGGTGAAGCAGAATTATCGTGCATTGGAGTATGCTTCAGATGAGCTTAAAAGTGATAGAGAAGTGGTGCTTGAGGCGGTGAAACAGAATGGTGGAGCGTTGAGTTTTGCTTCAGAAGAGTTAAAAAAAGAGTTTGGGAAAAATAGAAAATTTGTGCTTGAGGCGATGAAGCGGAATGGTCTTGTGTTGGAGTATGCTTCAGAGGAGTTGAGAGAAGAGTTTGGGAAAAATAGAGATATAATGCTTGAGGCGGTGAAGCGAGATGGTGATGCCTTGAGGTTTGCTTCGAAAGAGTTGAAAAAAGATAAAGATGTTGTGCTTGAGGCGGTGAAGCGAGATGGTCGTGCGTTAGTGTATGCTTCAAAAGAGTTGTGAAGAGATAAAGAAATTGTGCTTGAGGCGGTGAAACGGGATTATCGTGCGTTGGAGTATGCTTTAGATGAGTTGCAAAATGATAAAGATGTTGTGCTTGAGGCGGTGAAGCGGGATGGTAGTGCATTGCAGTTTGCTTCAGATGAGTTGAAAAAGGATAAAGCATTTATGCTTGAGGCGGTGAAGCGGAATTATGGTGCGTTGTATTATGCTTCAGATGAGCTTAAAAGAGATAAAGACGTTGTGCTTGAGGCGGTGAAGCAGAGTGATTGAGCGTTGCAGTATGTTTCAGAGGAGTTGATAAAAAATAAAGAATTTATATTTAAAATTATAAAAATTAATCCATATATTATTCTTTATTTTATTAATGATATTCGTAGACCAGGAAAAATTCAATTAGATAACTCATTACTTAATATTCTTTACTCATATGAAACCTTAAACTTTATTGACTTTAACTATATTGCAAATATAAGTGAATATAAAGAAAAAAATCAAAACAAAATCAATTTATCAAATCTGCTTAAAAAAGTAGCAACAATACAACGTGGTCCAGATCGTTTATACAAATACAAAGACCTTAAAAACCTAATAGATAATTCTAATGAAGATAAACAAAACCTAATAAGTATTTTAGTAAAAGAACCTGATTTACTAAAATATATTCCATATCAATTTTCAAATGATAAAGAATTTATTAGTTTAATTGCTAAACAAAATAAAGATATTATAAAATTTGCTTCTAGAAGACTTCAATATGATGAAGAATTTATTAATAGTATCAAAAATAACTAATTATTTTAAAATGTAAACTCAAGCACAATGCTTGAAATTCGTTAATAAAACAACAATCATTAATAAAATAAAGATTGTTGTTTTTGTAATTTTAAAAAGAATTAAATTATTTTTAATAAAAATTGTTTATTTTGCAATTCAAAATCAACTTAAAAAGTGAGATAAAATAACTCAAAATTGAGGTCAAATTTTAAATCAGTTAAAAATTGCATTTGAAGAAGAATAAAAAAACGAACATACTCAATAAATCAGGGCTTGCCCTGTATTTAATTATAGAGTATGTTTGTTTTTTGTTATAATTTACTTAGATTTGTGTTTGTTATTCTCAAATCTCTAACATTTTTTGTTAGCAAAAGAGAATTTACACAAAATATCCTACAGTACCGCCGCGAGCTTATATTTTTTAATCTCCCCGCTCTTAATTGCAATTAAGAGGCCTTACTTTTTTAAAAGAGTAAGCAAAAACTTTTGCAAAAACACTTTGTGTTTTTGGTTTTCATATAATCTTTTTTAAAAATAAAAACTTTAGTAAAGTTTAAATAACATTTTTTTACTAATAAGTTGCATATGACTTTTATATGTATCCTTTAAAAAATAAATATAATTTTCTTTTTTTATAGTATAATACTTATACAGGTTTTGGTAAAACACTGTGCACTGTATTGGTAGAACATAATGTTTAAGCGCTATGTGCTAGCGCCAACAATATAGGGAGGGACTGCTGAAGGCAGTCTTTTTCTACCTTTTTATTTTTAAAAAGAAGGGATGGGGACAATGCATTTATACATATACTGCGATAAATCGGGGGTTTTTGATAAAAATCACAACAATTTTTATGTAATATCAGGTTACATATTTTTAAACCAAAGCGAAATATCAAAAGCAGTGGCAAAATATGATTCAATTGAAAAAGATATAAGAAAAATAAAGAAAATTCCTAATGAACAAGAGATAAAAGCTAGTTTCTTAAGAAGGGATTTCAAGAGTAAAAAGGCGTTTATTGAATTCTCTCAATAATTACACAAAATTTGCTATTATAATAAAACTAAAAGAAGTTATTGAAGAAATATATAATCATAAAAGAGATAAGCAAAGATTTCAAGACTATGCCTTTTCGAGAGGAATAAAAGAGGTTTTATTAAAATTAAAAAATAATAAAATCTTAAATTTAGATGAAATTGAAAACATTACAGTGAATTTTGATAATAGACCTATTGCAAGTAGTGGTAAATATGATTTAAAAACTTCTCTACTAAAAGAATTGCGCGACGGAAAGTTTAATATTAATTGAGATTGATTTATTCCTGGGATTTTAAAAAATCTTAAAAACATCAAATTAAATTATTTAAATTCTAAAAATAATTATTTAATTAGGGCTAGTGATATAGTAGCTAATTCGGTATGACACAAAGCACGATTAAAACCATCTCTTGAAGATTTGAAAGATAATGAAACACTTTATATTATTAAATTACCATAAAAACATTTGAAAGATATTTTTGCTGGATATAAAATAAAGTATGACAATAAATTTTTATAAAAAATAACAATCATAAATTTAAAAAGCGATTTTTATTTTTTACATTAAATTTTCAAATTAAAATATCCTACAGTACCAGCTGTTATTTTCAAATCTCTAACAATACACATTAGCAAGAAAGAGAATCTTACTACACAAAATTTTTTGTAGTCTTTATTCTTATTTTATTTCCCTCTCAACAACATCACCACTTTATCAACAAACTTTTCAACTTGTGGTCTTAATTTTTGAATTGTTATTTTTGCAAGAAAGCTAGGTATAAAGTCTAATTGTTGAATCACTTTTGATAATATTTCATATATAACATCTGTGATTTTTATACTTAATACACCATTTTTGTCAACTAATACTAGAAATTTAACGAATTTAAAAAAATCCTTTTAATTTTGGACCATCCAAAAATTCATTAACTTTAAGTTTTACTTTTTTAGTAATGCTATTTGATAAATTTTTATTTTTTAGTTGTTCTTCTGTTAATTCTGCATCTGGTTTTTTAAAATCAAGTTTGATTGATTTAGATTCTAAGTTTGCGCTTTTTAACTTAATATTAAGAGATCACCCTGATTTTATATTTTGATTAATTTCTGAGATTTTGATGTTATCATCTATAATGACGTTATGCTTTTTCAAAAATTCTTTTATTTCATTAACAACATCATTATATTCTTTTAATTTACCTTTTTCTTTTAACTTTTCAAGAGTTATTTTTCCATTATTGATTAGTTTTTCCTTCAATCCTGTAGGTTTAGCTTTTTCGATTTTGTCTTTTAATGTGCCTTCAAACCATGATTTATTAACGTAGTAATTATTAAAATTTTTTTGCAATAATTTCTCAGCTTCTTTTAATTCAGTTTCTGTTTTAGGATTTAAAGTAATTAAAGAACTTTCTGGTTCATCAATATTAAATTTTAAATTAACATTATTAATTTTGGTAATCACTTCTCTTTCGAAATATTCTTTTTCAAAAACTTCATTTAATTCTAATTTTGGAACACGAACATTTATTTTGTTATACTCATTAGATAATTTCGGTATTTCATTTAATCCTTCTATAAATTCATTATATTTATTGTAAGAATTTAAATCAGTTGATAATATATTATTGCTAAATTCAACATCATAAGTCTTATTCTTATTTTCTTTTTCTAAAGTTTGCTCTTTTCCTTTTTGTGTTTCATTTTCATTTTTTACTTCATTCTTAGAGCAGCTTGCTACTACTCCTAAAATAGGTACTGTTGATAAAGCTATAAATTTAGTAAATAATTTTAGTTTCATTGTGCATTTCCTTATTTTTAATGTTTTATTGTATTTTAATTCTATAAAAAAAAAAAAAAAAAAGAAGAAGTAAATAGCGAAAATATTCAGGACTTATTTCACAAATTCGCGAGTTTCATAAACATTGAAAAATTTCAAATTTGTTCTTTTGATTTTAAATGTCTCAACCATTTCTTATTAAAAAATATCCGGACAAAATCCGGATATTTGCTGAATTGCAAAGTCATATGCATTTTTAAAGCTGTATATGACTTTTATAATTTGCTAAAATTATTACTCTCACAGAATTCTGCGAGAGTAAAAAAATATAAAAAAGTACTATAATTAAGACTTTTTGAAAATAGTTTTTCTTACTTTATTAATATAATCTTCTTTAGAAAAAGTCTTAGTTAATGCATAAAAAATTAAATAAATAACAAAAACGGGGATAGTATCATATTTGTATCAAGTCCACTTTAATATTTTCTCTCCTGAGTTAGAATTTGAATCAATTGCATAAACCGGAATTCAAAATATAGTAATAACAATAGCAATTATAAATGCTACAATTTGTAAATAGATTAATCTTAAATTATTGGTTAAGACTAAAAATAAAGCTAAAAAACTAAATATAGCAGTGAATATAAAACTAGATATTATTCTTCATGTAACAGAAAGTTCTCAATTTGTATCTAAAAATAATCTTCATTGAATTACTTTATCACTTAGTAAAAACATACCCAAAGAAGATAAACCAAGTAATATAAAGAAGATTTTTTCTAATATATTCTTTTGATAAACAGGTTTATTAAACATTACTCTTTTGATGCTTTAAGTTTTGAAATGAAACAAATAAAACTTTCAATATCTAATGAAATAGTTTCTTCTTTACCATATTCACGGTATGAAACAGTTTTTGATAATCTTTCTTTTTCACCTAAGATTACTTGAATTTTAGATTTAGACATTTGCGCCTCACGAATCTTTTTACTTAATCTTTCTTGTCTTAAGTCAATTTTTGAGCGAAAACCTAAACCAAAAAGTTTTTGATTAATTTCTTTTGCATAATCGACATCTTCATCATTGTTTGTTGCTGGAATAACTGTAATTTGTTTTGGAGCTAATCAAAATGGTAAAACTCCTTTAGTTTGCTCTAATAAAATTGATACAAAACGTTCATATGTACCAACTAAACCACGATGTATCATTACTGGTATTTCTTCTTCATTATTTTTATTTATAAATGAAATATTAAAACGTTGAGGCAATAAAAAGTCCAATTGTAAGGTCGAAACTGTTATTTCATGTCCTAATGCAGTAAAGATTTGAATATCCATTTTTGGTCCATAAAATGCTGCTTCACCAATTTTTTCTTCGTATTCAACATTTAATTCATTTAGAACACTTCTTAACTCATTTTCAGCTTCATTTCACATTTGATCATCATCAAAATATTTTTCCTTATTTTCTGGATCTCTAAGAGACAATGAAACATAACTAATTTGAATTTTAAATGATTCTAGGGTTTCTTTAATTAATTGATACATTGATTTAAATTCTTGAGCAATTTGGTCTTTTCTAACAAATAAATGACCTTCGGTTAATAACATTCCACGCACTCTTTCAAGTCCAGTTAAAGCACCAGATTTTTCATAGCGATATAATTGAGATTGTTCTGAATATCTAATCGGAAGATCACGGTAAGATCTTTTTTCAGAGTTATAACATAAGATATGATGCGGACAAGTCATTGGACGAGGTATTAATCTTTCATTTTCTACTACAATCGGTCTAAACATATCATCTTTATAATGTTCTAAATGTCCAGAAATTTTATATAGTTCTTCTTCACCAAAATGTGGTGTTAAAACTTCTATAAATCCATATTTACGATCCATCTGAAGAACTAAGTTTCGTATCTCATTATGAATATACATTCCATCTTCTAATCAAAAAGGCATTCCTTGGCCACCTAATTTATTAAAAAAAAATAATTTTAATTCTTTACCAATTTTACGATGATCTCTTTCTTTTCTTTCTTTTAATATATTTAAAAACTCATCAAGTTCATTTTGTGTTTCTCAACTAGTACCATAAATTCTAGTTAACTGAATATTATCTGAATTTCCCCTTCAATATGCTCCGGCTAAGTTTAATAATTTGAAATGTTTAATTTTTTTAGTATCTTCAACATGATTGCCAGCACATAAATCAGTAAAAATCACTTCCTTACTTAATGGATCAATTAAAGCATAAAATGTGATATTTTTTCCTTGTGCTTTTAATTCATCATATAATTCTTTTTTATACGGTTTATTTTCAAATGAATAATTTTGTTCAGAAACTTGTTGCATAATCAAATTTCGTGAGGCAAGCTTTTTCATTAATTTTTCAATTTTTAATAATTCAGAATCACTAATTGGTTCTGGAAACTCAAAATCATAATAAAATCCTTCATCAGTAGCTGGACCAAAGCCGAGTTTAACGTTTGGATATAATTGCTCTACAGCTGCACCTAATAAATGAGATGTTGTATGATTAAGTAATTTATTTGCTTTCATTTTCTTTTACTCCATATAGACCTATTTTAAGTTGTAATTTATTAATTGTTTGTTCTGCAATTTTAATAGCTTTTTTTGCACCTATGTTTGAAATTTTTTCAACTATCTCAAGAGCTTTATGATATTTACTTTGAATATCAATTAATAATTTTTTCACCTCTAATGCTACTTGTTCTTTAAATTCTTTATAATCAGAATCTTTAAATTGTTCTTGTGCTTGCTCTAAACTAACATCTTTCAAAGCAGCATAAATATTTAATAAATTCAAAATTCCTGGCTTATGTTCAGATATATAAATCTTATTTTCTGAATCCGTTTTAGCTTTAAGAATTTTGTTATAAGCTTGTTGCGGATCATCAAGCAAATATATTGTTGATTTAGGACTATTTTCACTTTTAGACATTTTTGCATTCGGATCAGTTAAAGATTTAATCTTAGACCCAATTTTAGGAACTAAACCAATAGGCACTTTAAAATTAGCTTTATAGTTTTTATTAAATCTTTCAGCAATATTTCTAGCTAATTCTAAATGCTGTACTTGATCTTCACCAATCGGCACAACATCAGGATTATATAACAAGATATCTCCAGCCATTAAAGTCGGATACATCAATAAACCAGTTGGAATTTTTTCAGTTCCATTCCCTTGTTTTAATTTTAATGACTTATCTTTAAATTGCGTCATTCTTTTTAATTCACCAAGGGTTGTTTCACAACAACAAAGTCATTGCATTATCGCATGTTGATGAACTTGCGATTGATAAAAAATTGCACTTTTTTGATAATCTAATCCGCAGGCTACATATAAAGCTATTATTGATTCTCTTTGTTTTTTAAGCTCGCTTGGTTTAATTTTTTCAGTGGTTAAAGCATGTAAATCTGCAACAAAAATATATGATTCATAATCATCTTGCATCTTAATGAAGTTTCTAATTGCTCCAATATAATTTCCTAATGTTAAATTACCAGTTGGTTTAATTCCGCTTACCAAACGCTTCATAATATGCTCCTTCTATTATCAAAAAACAAATCATTTTTAAAATTTAAATATAATTAAAATTATATATCAAATTGCTCTAAATAAGAATTTTTATTACCTAAATTAAGCAAATTCATTAGAGATTTTATTTGTTTAAATGTCCATTAAAAAACAAGCAATATATAAATCTGCTTGCTTTTTAATGGATTAATTTTTATTCATCTTCATCATTAGATGAACCGCTTTGATTTGTTGAATTAGTTGAAGATTCAGAAGATGCAGAAAATGATATTTCTTGTGTAATTTCTTTTTCAATACCTTTTACTTTAAATTTAAAAGTTACTTTTTTTTTAGTTTCATCAATACTAAAATCAAAATATTCTTGAGTATATGACTTTGTCTTAAAAACATTGAATTTAATTTCATCAGAATTTAAACCATTATGAAGTTTAAATAATTTATTGTCTTGTCCATTACCACCAGATTTAATTCCAAAGAATGTATTATCATTTTTACCATATTTTTGTATGTGATTTTCGTTTTTAAATTTTTTGCTCTTTTTCTTTACGGTCTCATATTTTTTCTTAATTTTTTCAAATGTTACAGTATTATCAAACAGTTCAAAAGCATTTTTTCATTTCTCTTCTTTTAAAGCATCAGATGAACCATTTTGGTTTTCGTCTTTCTTGTCAATACTTGGTTTGTCAGTCTTACTAGTTTCTCCTTTTTCTGTTTTTTTATCATTTGTTTCAGATGTATTATCAGGTTTGTTTTGAGAATTATCGCTACCTAGTTTTTCATTTTCTTGATTTGTATTTTTTGCATCATCTTTACCATTTGGGGTTTCAGTTGCTGGGGGTGTTATATTTTCTTTTTCTTTTATTTTTCCTTTACTTTCATTAGAAGTTTCTGGTGTAGATGGTTGTTTTGCATCATTTTTTTGTTCTTCAGAACCTTGTGTTTTAGGATCAGGAATATCAAATACTTGAGAAAATACTTTTGAATTCGCACCGTCTTTAACAATATACTTAATAGTTAACTTTTTAGAACTTAAATCATATTCATAATTTAAAAATTGTTGTTCTTTTTTAAACTTTTCATTGTTAACGATAGTGAATTGAATTAATGAACCCTGAGAATCTAATGTATCTTTTAATTTAAATAAATAATATTTATTCTTTTTAGATGTATTTTTCACTCTTCCTACACCCTTAAATGAAAAATAATAATGATCTTTTGTATATCTTTGAAGTTGTTTAGATTCTTTATTTTTTTCCGTAACTTGATCTCAAATATTTTTAAAATGCTTACCATAATCATCTTCATCTACAAATTCAAATGCATTAGATCATTTTTGTTCAAATTCTGAATTTTTGGAATCATTATCGCTAGTTTGATTGGGATTTTTATTTTCATTGATTTTCGATTCGGTTTCACCTTCTTTTTTATCCTTATCTCTTTCGGTATCTTTTTTCCCTTTTTCACTTTCATTTTTTTGAGTTTCAGTATTATTAGTTGAATCTTCACCTTTTTTTAGGTTTTGCCCATTACCTTGTTTACCACTTTTATCATTTGTATCATTACATGCAATTAAACTTGGAAATAATGCAACTGATGATAATAAACCAGCACTAATAAAAATTGTTTTTCATTTTTTCATTTTTTACCTACAATGTTTGTTATTTTTTATATTTAATAAATAAAAAACATAAAGCTTTTTCTAATTTATAATTTATAAAAGATTTATGTTTTTTTATCTGCTTGCTAAACTTAAACTTAAAGCAATTTACATATATTACATATAAGAATTTATCATATTTTTTCTTGTTTAATAATTAAAATGTTTTTTTCATATTAAACAAGAAAATATTTCCCTATATTTAAAATAATGCATTTTTTGGTATAATGATTTTCTATCAAAAATATAATTTTTAACAATATTCTGTAACATCAAGTTTTTGTATTACTTTTCATAAAAAAGGTATATAATATGTTTGCCATTAGAACAATAACCTACTAACTTGGTCAGGATAGAAATATAGCAGCCATATGAAGAAGTGTTGTGTCTGGTGGTCTTTTTTATTTATAAAATTATTTTTCGGAGGGTGAATATGGATGTTTTTTTATCAAAAGAAAATTATGTGTTTAAATATCGTGTTGGAGCCATCATCAAAAATGATGATAAAGTTCTTCTTGCGTATGATGGTGAAACTAATAATTATAAATATCTTCCAGGTGGCAAGGTAGAATTTGGCGAATCAATATATCAAGCAATTGAAAGAGAAATTAATGAAGAGTTAAAAGTAAAACCTTCAAAAATAAAATTATTATTTGCTAATGAATTATTTTATTATTCTAAGATTTCTGAAAAAAATGTTCATGAGTTGTGCTTTTACTTTTTACTTGATTTAGATTTAAATTCAGAAATATTACAGAATAAGTTTTATACAATCGAAAACAATAGAAAATTATTTTTTGAATGAGTAAAAATTAATGAATTAGAGAAAATCAATTTTAAACCAGGTCAAATAATAAAACACATCATCAATCCACCTAATGAATTCAAAATATTTAATACTAATGAAAAAAACCAAGCCCACTAAATGCTTGGTTTTTTCATTTTTACATATCATCTTCAAAATCATAATAATTAGTGAATTCATCACTTTGATCGAAAATATCATTATGATATGCTTCGTCAGTTATATCATTAATTGAAAAGTTCTCATCTAAGAAATTAGTTATTGGTTCTTCTGAATTTAAATCTGGATCAAATTTATCAGGGAAATATGATTTAAAGCTTCTAATATCATATTTTCCTTTTAATTCATAATCTGAATTTGTTCCAGCAGGAATTTTTTGACCTAAAATAATATTTTCTTTTAGTCCTTCAAGATAATCAACTCTTTGAGCTACTGATGAGTTAACAAGTATTTTAGCTGTTTCTTGGAAAGAAGCGGCTGATAAGAATGAATTTGATAATAAAGGAATTTGTTTAGCTCCTGAAATTTTTACTTTTCCATAAGCAGGTTTTTTACCAGCAGCTAATAATTTTGAGTTTTCTACTTGATATACATATGTATCTACCAATGCTCCACTAAAGAATCTTGAATCACCAGGTTCAATAATTAAGATCTTTGATAACATTTGTGAAATGATAATTTCAATATATTTATCAGCAATAGTAATACCTTGTAAACGATATAATCTTTGAATCTCTTTTAATAAATAACTTTGAACTGTTCTTGCATCAGTTGCATTTAAAAGCTGATTTAAAACTATTGGTCCTTCAAAAATCTTTTGACCAGGAACAACGTGATCACCAACTTTTACCCGTAACTTTTGAGAACTTCTTCCTGAAATTGTTTCAATAATTTCGTCACCTTGTTCATTTTTTGTAGTAATTGAAACTTCTATAAAGTCAGTTACTTTTCCTGTTTCTTTATTAGTTACTTGTTCTATATTTGAAATTATTCCATATACTTTTGATATTTCTGCTGGTTTTCCTCATGGATTATCATAAGCATCGATTAATTCAATCAATCTACCAAATCCACCTGTAATATCTTCAACACCAGCGACCCCTCCGGTGTGGAATGTACGCATTGTTAACTGAGTTCCGGGTTCACCAATTGATTGAGCTGCAACAATACCAACAGCTTCACCAATATTAACCACCCGGTTAGATGCAAGATCCTTACCATAACAAATCTTACATACACCATTTTTAGTATGACAAGATAAAACAGAACGTATTTCAACTTCAGCAAGTTTTAAATCATTAACAATAATATTAGCAATTTCTGGAGTAATTAATTCATTTGCATCAATAACTAAATTACCGCTATGATCGTATATTGCTTTATTTGTGTATCTACCTTCAATTCTTTCATATAGAGTCTCAATGATTGTATCAGTTTTTGTATCTTTAATAGCTTTAACAACAAAACCAAAATCTGAGCCACAATCAGCTTCACGAACCACTATACTTTGAGCAACATCAACAAGTCTACGTGTTAAATAACCTGACTTAGCAGTGTTAAGAGCGGTATCGGTTAATCCTTTACGAGCCCCGTGAGTAGATGAATAAAACTCATATGAACTTAGACCATCTAAGAATGATGATTTAACAGGAATTTCAATAGTTGAACGAACCACACGATCATTTTCCGCATCAGCTTTTAAAACTTTTGTGTTGTTGCTCATAAGACCACGCATTCCGGCAAGCTGAGTAAAGTTTGATGCATTCCCACGAGCTCCAGAAGTCATCATCATAAACAATGGATTATCAATATCAAGCTTTGTAACTTCTTTTAGCGATTTTTCAATTTTTTCTTTAACCTTTGATCATTTTTCAATAGTTAATTTATAACGTTCATCATCTGTTAAATATCCATATTCAAAAAAGGCTTTTAATTCTTTAATGTATTCTTCACCTTCTTTAATAAAATCAGCAGTTGAATCAAGTGTTTTAACATCATTCATTGATATTGTAGTACCTGAAATAGTTGAATATTTAAATCCTAAATCTTTAATTTTATCTAGAATATATGAAACATAGTTTGAATACTTGAATCAAACATTTTCTAATCCTTTAGTATATTCATGTACATTTCAATCTGATGAATCTTTTTGAGCTTCATTAACCTTGTATGAATAACTTATTTTTTCAAATTCATCAATAATGAATTGATTGATTAATTTAGCATGTGTTGAAGGAATTTTTTCCCCTTTATAATCTACTAAATCCTCGCATGCTTCTAATTGTTCCTTAAAATTAAATTTATTAATTTTATTTAAAATACTTGCAATATCTTCAATAGTAATAACCGCTACATATTCTTCATAAATTTTTCTAATGATTCTTGCAATATCTTTTTTAGATAAAGCTAAATTTAAATCAATATTCTTAAAAGTTTCATAGAAATTAGTTCCATAATCAAAAGTATAATGATCTAAATCATTTTTTGATGTATGAATCACTTCTCTTTCCACTAGTTGCATTTCATTATTAAGTGATTTCTTGTAAGTCTTTTCAACATATTTACCAAATACAAATTCAAATTCTGTTGGAAGAACACTATTTAATAAGAATTTACCAACAGTTGAAAAAATGTATGGTTTAGTAGTTTGAAGTTGTAATTTTGGTTTATTTAATGATTTAATTGGTAAAACAACTCTACTGTGTAATGAAACATGACCACGTTCATAAGCAAGCAACATTTCGTCAATATTAGAGTAGAAATTTCCTTCTCCCTTAGCATTTTTGCCTGATTTTTCAATTGTTAAATAATATAAACCTAAAATAATATCTTGAGAAGGGTTAATAATTGGTTCACCATCTTTTGGCTCTAGAATATTCTTAGAAGCAAGCATTAATTCTTGCGCTTCACGAACAGCTTTTTCTGAAATCGGAACGTGGATTGCCATTTGGTCCCCGTCAAAGTCAGCGTTAAACGCTGTAGTTACTAGTGGGTGTAATTTAATAGCTTTAGCACGAATTAAAACGGGTTGGAAGGCTTGGATAGATAAACGGTGCAAGGTAGGTGCACGGTTTAATAATACCGGACGTCCTTGAATTGCTTTTTCAACATATGGTCAAATTCTTGGATCTAAGTTCTCGATTAATTTTTTAGCAGTTTTAATACTTGTAATACCTTCTTCATGTGCAATTAGTTCTTTAATAATTCAAGGTTCAAATAATTTTGCTGCAATATCACGAGGTACCCCAACTTCATACATTTTCAATGATGGACCACCAACAATAACGCTACGAGCTGAATAGTCCACACGTTTTCCGAGCAAGTTTTGACGGAAACGTCCTTTTTTTCCGGTAAGACCATCAGAAATAGATTTTAATGGATGATTGTCCCTTGATGATACTGGTGTTGGTTTTTTTCTAGCATTATCAATTAATGAATCAACCGCTTCTTGAATCATACGATATTCATTTTGCTTAATAAGCATAGGTGCATCAGTTTCGTTTCATTTAGCTAAACGATTATTTCTAATAATAATCCGACGATATAATTCATTAATATCGCTAGTTGAGTGTCTTCCACCATCTAACTGAACAAGCGGTCTTAAATCTGCTGGAATAACTGGCAATTCATAAATTAACATATCAGTCGGTTTTTGACCTGAGCGAATAAATGATGAAATTATTGTTAAACGTTTATATAATTTTTGTCTTGCTTGAATTTTTGAGGTTGAAACATCACGTTGTTTATTAATTTCAGCATTAATTTTGTCAATTTGCTCTTGAACTAATTTTTGTTCTTTTTCAAGATCAATATTACTTAATAAATACTCAATAGCAGCTGAACCAGTTCCGATTTTAGCATCAGAATATTCATTAATAACTTCATTATATTGATAAAAGTCAATTCCGAAATCTTTTCCATCTTGTGACTTAGCATATTCTCTTAACTCTCATAATGATTCTGAAATAATTTCATATGCTTCTTTATCATCTTTATAGATTTCCAATAATTCTTCTAAAGCTTTATCATATATATTTGCAGCCTCATTAATATCGATAATAGTATTTTTATTGAGTGATTTTAGGTTACCGCTTTCCAATACTATATGTGATTTATAATAAATTAATTTTTCTAAATCAGATTTAGTAACATTTTGCTTTTCATTTCCTCTTTCAACCCTTAATCCTAAAAGATTAGAAATAACAGAGTGATCGATTTTAAAAAATCAAAAATGAACAACAGGATTATGCAAAGTAATATGACCCATTCTACTTCTTCTTGTTATTTTCGGTAGTATCTCAGGGTTATATTTTTTACATTGAGGTAATTTACCACAAACTTCATTAACATCACTTTTTTTATACTTGGATCCACAAATCGGACATTTATAGTCAATTACTGGACCGAAGATTAATTCATCAAATAATCCATCTTTTTCAGGTTTATATGTTTTATAATTAATTGTTTCAGGTTTGGTTACTTCACCATGCGATCAATTTTTAACATCTTCTCTAGTAGCTAATGATAATGTAATTCTTTTAATTCTCTCTTTATGAGCATTTGAGTTTGAATTATTCACTTTCACCTCCTGATTCAAATTGCAATACTTGATAATCATCTTCTTCTTCATTGAAGTTTGGCTCTAATTTCATACCAAGACCTTTCAATTCATAACTTAAAACATTAAATGATTCTGGTGTTCCTGGTGTAGGAAGCTCTTTACCAGAAACTAAAGCACTATAAAGCGCATTACGTCCAATAATATCATCAGACTTATAGGTTAAAATCTCTTGTAAAACATTTGTTGCACCATAAGACTCTAAAGCTCACGTTTCCATTTCCCCAAATCTTTGACCACCATTTTGAGATTTACCTCCAAGTGGTTGTTGAGTTATTAATGAATATGGTCCAACAGAACGAGCATGCATCTTATCATCAACCATATGATTAAGTTTTAGCATATACATCACACCTACTGAAACTGGCTTATCAAATTTTCTTCCAGTAATTGGGTCAATTAAAATTTGTTTTCCAGTTTTATCAAATCCAGCTTCAATAAGAGCTTCTTCAATATCAGGCTTTTTAACTCCATCAAACGAAGGAGAAACAAATTTAACATTTAATTTTTTAGCAGCCATACCAAGGTGTAACTCTAAAATTTGTCCAATATTCATCCGAGATGGAACCCCTTGTGGATTAAGCATAATATCAAGTGGTGTTCCATCTTCAAGATATGGCATATCTTCTTCAGGAAGCACAATAGAAATAACACCTTTATTTCCATGACGTCCAGCCATTTTATCACCAACTTTAATTTTACGTTTTTGAGCAATTGAAACCTTAACAATTTTCTCAATTCCTTCTTCTAAAACGTCTCCTTTTTCTCTTGAAAGAATTTCAACGTGGGTAATTGTACCATTATGACCATTTTTAACTTTTAATGAAGTATCCTTAGTAGATGGAGAACGTTGTCCTAATACTGCATATAGTAGTTTATCTTCTTGCGAAGGATTTTCTTCACCTTTTGGAGAAACACGACCAACTAAAATATCACCAGGATATACTTCAGAACCAATTTTAACAATACCATTATCATCTAAATTTCTTAATGAATATTTTGATGCATTAGGTACATCTTTTGTTAATTCATCATCACCTGCTCTTGAACTTCTGAATTGAATTGTTTGCTCTTCTATATGAATTGAAGTATAAACATCATTTTTAACTAATCTTTCATTAATAATAACAGCATCCTCAAAGTTATAACCATTTCATGTTGTAAATCCAACTAGAACGTTTTTACCTAAGGCTAATTCCCCGTCTTTAAAGGATGAACCATCAGTTAAAATATCGCCTGCTTCAACAATATCTCCTGTTCTAACTAATGGTCTTTGCTGAATAATAGTTCCTTGATTACTTCTTTCAAAATTTCTTAAAGTATATTTATCTGTTACTGTGCTTTCTTTTCTTTGAATATGAATTCTTGAACCATCAACAAAAGTAACAGTTCCTGGGTTTTTGGCAACCAAATTATATGAAGAATATTTAGCAATATATGATTCAATACCTGTTGCGATTAATGGTGCTTCTGTTTCTAATAAAGGAACTGCTTGACGTTGCATATTCGCACCCATCAATGCACGGTTTGCATCATCATTTTCTAAGAATGGAATACCTGCAGCAGCAACAGAAACAATTTGCTTTGATGAAACTTCAATAAAGTCAACATCAGAATTTTTCCCATTTATATAAGTATAATTACGTCTAATTGTAAGATTTTCATCAGTAATTCTATTATTTTCATCAACATGCACTGATGATTGAGCAATAGAATATCCGAATTCTTCAGCAGCAGTTAAGTAACGAACATCATTGTAATCAACTACTCCATCATTAACTTTGTAATATGGTGTTTTTAAGAAACCTTTTTCATCTACTTTTGCATATGTAGCAAAGTTAAGAATCAATCCAATGTTCAATCCTTCAGGAGTTTCGATTGGACAAATTCTTCCATAGTGAGTTGAATGCACGTCGCGAACTTCGAATTGGGCAGTATCACGACTAAGACCACCAGGTCCAAGAGATGTAACACGACGTTTATTTGACACTTCAGCAAGTGGGTTAATTTGGTCCATAAATTGTGATAATTTTGAAGTATTGAAAAATGACTTGAATTGATTTGTAATTAATTTGTTATTTGTAACATTTTTAGCTGTAACTTTATCAGCTTCCTTTGCACCAATACGTTCCTTTGTGGTTTTTTCCAATTTTGTTAATGCTATTTGAAGTTGTCCTTCAATTAATTCACCAACAGAAACAATTCGCTTATTAACAAGTGAATCTGGATCATCATCTTGCCCGACCCCATCGGTTAAATTGAAATAATAACTAATAGCAGCAATAATATCAGAAAGCAATAAATGATGTTCAATTGACTTTGGATCATTTGCAATAACTACAACTGGTTCTTTATCTTTATCATTCATTCATTTTTTGTTTGGATAAATTTTAATTCTGATAATTTTAATTCTTCTTTTCAAATCAGGATTATTAAATAAATTTTGCGGATTACTTTGAGTTAATTCTGAACGATATAATTTGTAATAAACATGTTCTGGGTTAATTTCTTCAAGTTTTTCAGTAGCAACCAAACCATTATTATAACTTTCTTGAATTTTCTTAGCTAAATCATAATCAATGAAAGTTCCTTTTGTAAATAATACCTCATTTGTTTTGCTTTTAATATCTTGAGCTAAAAAGGTGTTGGTAATACGATCCACTAATGATAACTTGTTATTAAGCATATAACGACCGGTTTCAGAAAGGTTATATCTCCTTTTATCAAAAAGCATTCCAGGTAATAGTGATTTTTTAGCATCTGCTGTATCACGGTCACCTTTTCTAATTGTTCTAAAAATTTCTTCCTGAGCTGCGCTTATTGATAATCTATCTTCACTAGTTTTTTCTAAAATCTTATCTTTTTTAAGAGTTTCATCAAGTAAAGCATTATTACCAAAAAGTTTTCTTATTTGTTTTTCTTTAAATCCGAATGAAGCGAGGAATGTACCAAGTTGAATATTTTTATTTTTATCAACCTTAACTTTAACTGTGTCTAATGTATTTGTAGTAACTTTATGCGAAATTTCTAATCATGAACCAATTCTAGGCAAAATTTCTAACTTGTTAAATAAGTCATCAGATTGTTTATTACGAACTCCGACTCCAAAATATGCTCCTGGAGAACGAACAAGCTGACTCACAATAACTTTTTCACTTCCGTTTATGATAAAACTACCACCTGAAGTCATATATGGTATTTCACCTAAAAGCACTCTATCAGTTTTACGCTCTCCGGTTGTTGTATTTTCTTTTTGTAATTGAATATAAATTTTCGAGCTAAAGTTAATTCCTTTAGCTTTACACTTATTTATTTCTTCAGTTTCACTAGTGATTTTCTTAAAAGGATATTCAATATCGATAGAATTCTTAACATAATCAAGCTTAACAGTACCAGTTGTAATCGGATAAGCTTCAAGTAATACTTCTTGAATTCTTTTTTTCATAAAGTTATCGAAACTTTCCTTGCTGGTGCTTAAAATATCTGTTAATTCTAAAGTTTGTTTAGTTACAGAATAATCTCTTCTTTCTGTTTTAGGACCAAACTTACGCATGATATATCTTTTATTTTCAGCCATATTAACCCACTTTCTTTTCTTATTATCATTAAAAATTAAATAAAACCTTTATAACGATTTTTACATAATATGCAAAAAACTCATAAAAGTAATAAAATTATATAGCAAAAATATTTTTTTCAAAATAAAAATATGATATTATTAAGTAATTTTTTTTACATAAAATCCCTATTTTTAGGTACTAAAAAATTTTTTTAAATTGTGAATAGTCAAAAATATGATAAAATATATTCTATTATGAAGCAAAAAATGATTAAAGCTAGCATTTTTAGTGCATTAAATTTTTCGCCAATTGTAGCTCTTAGTTCATGCAACTATACTTCTCAAACTAAAGCTCCAGAAGATGAAATCAGAAATAGTAAAAATCCCAATACTTCAAATACTTTAAATAAAAAAGAAGATAATGAAAATCTAAATAATAATCCACCAAAAAGTGATCCAACTAATCCTGAAAGTCCAAAAACAAATTCAAAAAAAGATGATACAACAACACAAACACCTAGTCAAAATAATCACTCTAGCGATAGTTCAAAAAATCCGCAAAAAAACCAAAAAAATGAATCAATGTCTAATGATAGCTCAAATAATACAATTGATCAAACAGAAGGAATTATTCCAGAACAAGATGATATATTTGATTTTTCAGATTTAAATAATTTTAAACTTGAATATGATATTGACTCATCGTTCTATAAAGGAATTGATGCTATTTCAGCAAGAGAAAGATTAAGAACTCTAGATGAATTTAAAACATTAATAGGGTATTATAGTTCAATTTCACAAGACATTAAAAACAAATATGACATAACCATTATTGATTTAGATAAAATCCAAGAAGATAATTTAAATGGAATATTAAGTAATATAAAAATTAAATTCCAAGCAAAAAATAATACTAAACACTTTACAATAAAAACTATCATTTTAAAAGGGTTTAAAGTTAATCAAATAAATGAAAAGAACAATCCAAAAGATACATTTTTAAGCCCTAAAAGTATATCTGGTCCATTATCAAAAACATTCGCTTCATTAGTTGGAGCAATGTTGATGTATAATGCAAATATAAATGCTTTTAATCAATTACAAAATAAAGAAGATGGTGCAATAAATTACGAAACAATTGAAGATTTCCAAAAAAATTCAAATTATTTTAAAGATCAAAGCATTCGTTTAAATCAAGCGCTTAAAAATAGCTTTTTCGATACTATCAATAAAGATAATAATAATCCCGAATTTGACTACAAAATCCTTCAAGTAAAGCCGGATGATGTAAACGGGACTCTTGGTATTCAAGTTGAAATTTTTGACTTAGAAGGATCACAACATAAATCAAGCAGAATACAAAAAGAGTATACATTTAATGGTTTTAAAAAACTTACAGACCAAAAGGTTAAAGATTTTATAAATTTCACAATTACACCTGAATCTTTAAAAGATGTTGTTATCAAAAATAAATATATTCACAAAAAATTCAAAGATCTTTATAATGAAAATAAAAATAAAAAAGAAAGAGTTGAGCTTAATAATTTGTTTGATCAAAAATTATTAAATCATTTAAAGAAATCGATCTTTAAAAAAATAATGATAAGTTTTATTAATGATGATTTATACAATTTAACTGAACAAATAACTCTTGATAAAATTATCTCAACTAAAACAAAATATTCAATTTATCCATTTGTAATGAATTTTTCAAATAATATCATTAAAGATTTTAAAGTTTATTTTGATTATGATTCATCTAGAAATGAACAACTAGTTAAATTTGACTTTAAATTTGGTTTAATTCCATTTTTAACAAATTCATTTACAAATATGCAAGAATTTTATAATTCAAATAGTTCAGAAATTGAATTAAATAAAACATATTGATTTAGCGCAAGTAAATTAAATGAATAATAATGATAAAAAGGTTTTTCATAATCAAAATACATTGTTTAAATATGGAAATGCAGCATTAAACATCAAACTTTGAAATTCTGAAAAATATTTAATTACTAAATATGCCAAACTTGATGATAATATTTTAGATCTTGGAGTAGGGTCTGGAAGAACTAGTTTTGGAATGTATGAATTAGGTTATCAAAACATTAGTGCAATCGATATTTCTAGTTCAATGATTGAACAAGCAAAATGAATTAATCAAAAGTTAAACTACAAAATTTTATTTGAAATTCAAGATGCTACAAAACTTAGTTTTAATAAAAATGCTTTCGACTTTGCTTTGTTTTCTTTTAATGGTTGAGCTGGTATTCCATCAGAAAATGCAAGGATTAAAGCTTTAAAAGAAATATTTAGAACATTAAAACCTGGCGGTATTTATATTTTTAGCACTCATTTAAGAAATGATGAGCGATATCTCAAAAATTACCAAAAATATTTAGTATCATGCGATGAATTTAAATATGAAATGTATGGAGATTACATTTTCAAAAATCAAGAAGATCACTATGATTTTATGCACCTGTATTCCTTAAACGAATTATTAAATCTAATTAAAATAAATACTAAATTTCAAGTTATTAAGGTTCTTGATAGAGATCGAAATTTCATTGAATCTCAAATGGTGTTAGAATTTGCTGATAATACTACTTTTTTTGTACTTAAAAAACCTTTTAATACTGAAATATAGTTTAAAAACTATCAAAATACAGCATTTTTAATGTTGTATTTTGATTTTTCTTTATTAAGATATTAGTTAAAAAAATTGTGAAATTTGATAAAATAAAAACATTATGTTTGATAAAAATAATAATTTCGATGCAATTGTGATAGGTGGTGGGCACGCTGGTGTTGAAGCCACTTTTGCCTTAGCGAATATGAATTTAAAAGTTGCTTTAATATCATTTGATTTAAATAAATTGGCAATGATGCCATGCAATCCTTCGATTGGCGGGCCAGCAAAAGGAATCATCACACGTGAAATTGATGCATTGGGAGGAATGCAAGGATATTTTTCTGATTTGGCTATGATTCAAATAAAAATGTTAAATGAATCAAAAGGACCTGCAGTAAGGGCTTTAAGAGCACAAATCGATAAAGAAAAGTATTCAAAAATAGTTTTTCAAGCATTAAAAGATCATAAATATGTATCCTTAATTGAAGATACTGTTGAAGAAATAATCACAAACGATAATAATGAATTTTTAGGTTTAAAACTTGAGCAAAATAATGAAATTTATGCAAAAGTTGCAGTTATAACTACTGGAACATATATGAATTCAAGAATTTTACGTGGTAATGAAATCACAATTAGTGGACCAGATAATCAAAAAACAACTCCAAAATTAAGCCTTTCGCTATTAAAACATGGTTTAGAATTACAAAGATTGAAAACAGGTACTCCACCAAGGGTTTATGCAGATTCAATAGATTTTTCAAAAGTTGAAAAAGAAATTTTGGATGCTAATAATTTAAATTTTTCAACTAGATCTAATGTAAAACTTCCAGAACAAATATCTTGTTACTTAACTTATACCAATGAAAAAACACATCAAATTATTGAACAAAATATTAAAAAATCCGCAATGTACTCTGGTTTAATTGAAGGAATTGGTCCAAGATATTGTCCAAGTATTGAAGATAAGGTAATGCGTTTTAGAGATAAAAATCGTCATCAAGTATTTTTTGAACCTGAAACTGCAGATGGTGAAATAATTTATGTAAATGGAATGTCAACTTCAATGCCTGTTGAGATACAAAAATTAATGATTAAAACCATTCCGGGATTAGAAAACTGTAATGTGCAAAAATGAGGTTATGCAATTGAATATGATGCACTAAATCCATTGCAAATTTCAAGTTCATTAGAATCAAAAATCATTAAAAATCTTTTTACAGCCGGACAAATTAACGGAACAAGTGGATATGAAGAAGCAGCAGCGCAAGGATTAATCGCAGGTATTAATGCTGGATTAAAACTCAAGAATCAACCTGCATTAATTTTAAAAAGAAATGAAGCTTATATCGGCGTTTTAATTGACGATTTAGTAACAAAAGGGACCAAAGAACCATATCGTATGCTCACTTCCAGAGCTGAATATCGCTTATTATTAAGAAATGATAATCCTGATATTAGATTAACTAAGTACGGATATCAAGTAGGATTAATTTCAGAAAAAAATTATCAAAATGTTGTTACTAAATATCAAAAAATTCAAGCTAAAATTGAAGAGCTCAATTCTGAATTTGTTTCTTCAAAGAGCGACCTTGCTAAGAAATATCAAATTGAAAATGGTCTAGCTAAATCAAAAGTACTAGCCCGTCCTGAGGTTGATCCTGTTGATGTTTTAGGAGATTTTGAATACAAAAATGAATTAACCACCTTGATTAGACTCGATGGTTATATTAAAAAACAAGAAACAATGGCTCAAAAAATGATTCGTCTAGATAATCTTAAAATACCTGATGATATTGATTATGATAAAGTAGATAATTTAGCAACTGAAGCAAAACAAAAACTTCAAAAGATAAGACCAAACACAATTGGTCAAGCATCGAGAATTTCAGGCATCAATCCTTCTGATATTCAAATGTTAATGTTTCATATAGCAACTAATAAAAAATGAAATTAAATATCATAGCAGTTGGTTCATTATCAAAAGAATATCAAATAATTTTTAATGATTATTTAAAAAAAGTTAATTATTTTGCTAAGGTAAATATATTTGAAATTAAAGAACAAAAAATTGAAAACATTGAACTAAAAAAAGAAAAAGAAACTAAACTTATTCTTGAAAAAATTCCCAAAAACTCAATAGTAATTTATCTATCATTAAATGCAAAACAATTAGATTCATATGAATTTGCTGAGAAAATTGTAAATGTCGATAATATAACTTTTGTTATCGGTGGTTCTAATGGTGTTAAAGAGGAATTTTTTGAAAACAAGATTAACTTTTCAAAATTAACATTTCCACATCAATTGTTTCGAATTATGTTAATTGAACAAATTTATCGCGCCTTTACTATTAAAAATAATATTACTTATCATAAATAAAAACCTTTTAGATTAATACTCTAAAAGGTTTTTATTTATGCAATTTTTCCTGATAATCTATGTCTTTCGACATCAATTTCTGTTATTATCGCTTCAATAGTTTGGCCTGGAAAAAATTCATCAAATTGACTTTTTAACTTTAAGTCAATATTTAAATTGTTAATATGAATGAAAAGATTTTCCTTCATTCCAATATAAACAAATAAACCAAAATCAGTAATATTTTCAATAGTTCCAACAACGTTTAATCCTACCTTTAGATCATTGAAGTTGGTTACAGAACTTTTTAAAATAAATCCGCTTTTGTCTTTTTTAATTCTTTTTACTGGTTTAGAAAGTGCATTTAAGATTAAATTAATATCATAAATATTACTATTATATTTAGATACTAATTCATTAGCATCTAAAAATGATACATCAATACCTTGATCAGAAGGTTGCAATTTGTAATCATTAATTACTTTTAAAGCTAATTCATATGAATCAGGATGAATGAAAGTTTTATCTAAATACTTACTTGTATTAAAGATTCTTAAAAATCCAATGGCTTGTTCATATGTTTTAGCTCCAAGTCCTTTAACATTTTTAATATCTTTTCGATCTTTAAAATCACCGTTTTCTCTTCGATATTGCACAATTTTTTCAGCAAGTTTTTCACTTAAACCTGAAACATAAGTCAAAATTGATTTAGTTGCAGTGTTTATATCTACACCAATTTCATTAACAACTTTTTGAACTTTAAATGTAAGGTAATTTTGTAATTCTTTTTGATTTACATCATGTTGGTATTGTCCAACTCCTATTGACTTTGGATCAATTTTCACATATTCATTTAATGGATCTAAGAACTTTCTACCAATATTAATTGCGCTTTTTTCCTCAACAGAAAGATCAGGAAATTCTTCTAATGCAACTTTTGAAGCAGAATAAACACTTGCTCCTACTTCTGAAACAATAGTATATTTAACATTATTAAGGTTTTTTGATTTAATGAGATTTGAAATAAAATATTCTGTTTCTCTTGAAGCAGTACCATTACCGATTACAATAATATCAATATTGTGTTTTTTAATTAAATTTAAAGTATATTTATTTGCGTCACTTACACACAATAATGGTTCGTGGGGAAAAATTTTTCCAATTTCTAAAACATCGCCATTTTTATTTAAAACGGCTAGCTTACATCCATTTTTAAATCCTGGATCAATAGCTAAAATATTAACATTATCAATCGCGGGCGAATTAAGAAGTTTCTCAACAGAATTTGAAAAAATTTCAATGGCCGACTTTTCTGCTCTTGCAAATAAGTCATTAAATATTTCTCTTTCGACTGAAGGCAAAATCAATCTTTTTAAAGCATCAATTATTGGTGCTTTAAAATTATTTTCATTAATTTTTTTACGGTCGATTTTATATAAAATAAATGATACAAAATTTTCAAATTTATATTCAAAACCTAGTGAAACAACTTCAAGTTCAACTGCTCTATTTATAGCTAAAACATTATGATTCTTAATGTATTTAATCGGTATTTTATAATCATAATAATTTCTAAACTTTGCCTTTTCATCTTTGGCCGTTTTTTTAACTTTAGTATATATAAGACCTTGTAGCAAAATTCTTTTTTTAATTTCTTCTCTTATTTCAATGTCTTGGGAAATTCATTGAGCAATAATGTAATTAGCTTGTTGAATCGCTACTTCAATCGATGTCACTTTATCAGTTAAAAATTTTTGGGCTTCTTTATTAATGTCAAACTTTGGATTTTTGTTGTTAAAAATTAGTTTAGCCAATGGTTCTAACCCAAGTTTAATAGCTTCTGTTGCTTTAGTTATTTTGCCAACCTTAAATGGTTCATAAATTGCTTCAAGCTCACTTTTAATTTTTGTTGCATTTATTTTTTTCAATAATTCATCGGTTAATAAACCTTTTTCTTTTAAAGTTTCAATAATAACATTTTTTCTCTTTTCGAGTTCTTCATAATATTTAAAAAGTTTATCGATTTGATAAATTTGCTCTTCATTTAAACCATAAGTTTCATTTTGACGATATCTAGCAATAAAAGGTACCGTATCACCTTCATAAAGCATATTTAACACTGTCTTAACTTGTCCTACTGAAATATCTAACTCATTACTTGTTTTTTTAATCGCCTCAATATTAATATTTATTTTTTTTTCAAACATATAACTTCCTATCTTTGTTTAATTTTCTGTCTAAATCTAAATTTTTCAGCAATAGTGCTTATTTTAAATGTTTCAAATAAATTAACTACGTCTTTGACATTAACTAAATCAGGTAATTTTTTAGACATTAATGAAAGTTGACTTATTAAATTTTCAAGCTCACTAATAGTACATATATTAACATGGTGCGGAATATTACTAATTTTTATAGTAGCATCATCTGGAACAATAATTAATGATGCTAACATAATATCTTTTCTAAGACTTCTTTTAATATTTTCAATATGATATTCATTTTGAAAAATTGGATTTTTTATTTTGTACAATTTTTTAGATGTTTTATTTTGTTTACTAATATTCA
This sequence comes from Mycoplasmopsis cynos, assembly GCF_900660545.1. Classification (NCBI taxonomy): domain Bacteria; kingdom Bacillati; phylum Mycoplasmatota; order Mycoplasmoidales; family Metamycoplasmataceae; genus Mycoplasmopsis; species Mycoplasmopsis cynos. The sequence goes on from NZ_LR214986.1 coordinate 689,442, forward strand.
ATTCCTTTTGATCAGCATTTCCGGACAAAATACCATTAATAGCTTTATACTCTAAAACAACTAATAGTGATGATGAAATTAATGCCGAATCAATCTCATATTGCTTATTATTATATGAATAAACACCTCCATCAATAAATTTAAATGGTGTTCCTTTTATTAATCGCTTAAGCTTTTCATTAACAATATTTTCAAAAATGAATCCGTTTTTTTTCTGCTTATAACCATATATATAGAATCATAAAAAGTATGAAACAGTAAGCGCAATAATTAAAACTAATATTATAGATATAATCGAAATAACAGTAGCAAAAAACACTTTTTCACTCATTTTACCCCCGATACACTAATATTGTTTTATTATATATTAATAATAAGATTAATAAAAGAAATAAACAAAACTCCATTAAAATTAGATAAAAAAATTTGTAAAATTACATACTTTTACACATAAATAGCTTGATTTTTGAAAAAAATATAATTTTATCCTAAAATATTACTTGGATAAAATTAATGACATAAAAATATTTTTATAATACCTATATAATTATTACTCTTTCTGCTAAATAAACACTATAAAATAAAAATATAGTTATCTTTTAATACAATAATAAGTATTAATTAAAGAATAATTATGAAACTGCAAAAATATAATCCTCTGTCCTTATATGTTTCAAAGTTAAAAATAAAAAGTATAAAATTAAGTATTTGGATTTTGTCCGAATACTTTTTCTTACTTTAAAAGAACTGTCATTTTTATTAATATGATTTTTGGTTTCACATTTTTCCATAAGATCACATATATTTTTTACAAAAATAATTTTGCCTTTTAAAAGTACTATAATTTTAATAAAAGGAGTGTTAAACTTATAGAGTCAAAATTTATTAATGCTTTATTATAAATTCATTTCAAATAAAGCATTAATATTTATTTTACAATCATCAGCTTGCTTCAAACACAATTTATAGAGTATTCAAATTCAAAAGGAAGTAACTAAAATGAAAATAAAAAAATTGTTGTCAACATTTACAACAATGCCAATTTTATTATCAATTGCAGTAGTTTCATATAAAAGCAATGATAATAATGAAGCTAAAATTCATATTAATAAGAATTCTATAATTGAAATATCAAAAAAAGATTATAAAACTATTATGAATTTTTATAAACCATACTATGAAAGATTAGGATTAAAATATGAAATAAATAACACAAACTATGATAATAATGGTGATTATAATAACGTAGGTATTATTGAAGTTAATGGACTGAAGGATTATAACTCCTTTTTATCACAAAATGACAATTTCAAATTTAATGTACTGAATAACGATGGGGAAACAGGAAAGCATGGCTATGCTGTAACCTCAATTATTGGTACAGATACAGGAATTAATAAAAATGCTAATATTTATTACTATGTCGATAATAGAACAAGACTATTGCCTACTGTAAAAAAAATGCATGATAAGTGAAATATAAACATTTTTAACAATAGCGCTAGTTATTTTGCAAATCCATTAGATTGTTATTATTTATATCAAGAAAGAAAAGAATTTAATAATATCGCTAAAAATATTTTAAATTGTTTTGATAAAAAATTTGGTTCTAATAACGTTCAAGATGCTGAAAAGTGAAAATCTAATTTAAGTATGTTTGTATTATTTGCCAAATTATTTGTTTATTACTATCTAAATAATGATTCAATGTTTGAAAATGAAGGCAAAAAAATAGAAAAGTATATAGAAGAGCTTGACCAATATGTAGGTGAAAATGATATCAAGTTTATTGCCTCAGCAGGAAATGGTAATGAAGAAATAAATTGATACAATAGAAACTATGATAATTCAACTATTAAACAAATTCTTAAAACAACAAATAAGAATAATATAATTACAAAAATAAGTGAAATGATTGGAAACATTGATATTAATAAACCCGATGAATCTAAAGAATTATCAAATACTATATTGAAAAATAATGAATATGAAATTTTAAACAATATTAAAGGATTAGTATTTTTTAAATTCTTTCTAGAAAAAAATTGAAATTCATATAATTCTGATAAAAAAAGCGAATTTTGGGATGATGAAAAAAGATATCCAGGTGTTTTTGATGGTTACAAAAAATGAATATCACATAAAAAAGTAAAGAATATTATATATGTAGGTGCAATGAATTCAAATAATATTCCAACTAACTTCACTGCATTTAGTGATCAAACTAATGACAATCATCCATTTATATCGGCATTTGGTGAAAATAGAAGTGTTCAAAGTCAATTATACCCTCATTACAAAACACAAAAATTATTAAATGAATATAAAAATAAATTCAAAAATGAACAAAATCTTTCTAGAAAGGATTTGGAAAGTCATTATAAAGAAAAAGAAAAAGAATTTATGGGAATTGCTATTGCAGAAACAAGAGAAAGTTTATATAGAAATTTAAGCACTAACTTTTACTCAAGTAATTATTTAACATTTAAAGATTACATTGATTATTTTAATAGTTTTGCCGGAACTAGTATGTCAGCTCCAATGATTACAGGAATACTTTCTTTAATGCAAAATAAAATAAAAAGAGAATTAACATTAAATGAAGCAAAAATTTTATTAGCTAGCTCTGCTACATATTCATCAACAACAACATCAAAACACATAAATTTTAAACCTGAGTATATTATAGAAAATACTTCTGAGTTTTGGAAAAATAATAAAACAAAAAGTAAAACGGGATATGGGATTCCTAAATTCTTTGAAATGAAAAAATTTATTATGAATAAGGTTATTTCTTATTCTGATTTTAAAAATGATAATAAATCTGAAGAACTACTATCAAAATCTTATAAACACAATATTTCACATAATTTCAATAATTTAACAGGAACATTTTCATACACAATTAAAAAGACTTTTGACAGTTATTTGGATTCAATTATTCCAGGTTCCAATGATGAAAAAATAATTAAGAAATTGATAAAAGAATACAATGCAAAAAATAAAAATGATTATAATAAAAACTTTTTTGATGTTGCGTTAACTATCGAAATGAATTGCGAAAGATTCGACAAAGAAGGTGAATTAATTAAGTATAAGACAGAAAGAACAAAATTTAGTAACTCGTTTTCTTCAAATGTAGAAAGAACTCATTTCGGAAACTATACTCACTTCGTTAATGGTGAATATTATTATACAATAATATACAATGAATGTTTAAAATACTGAGATGTTCTATCGGATTATTACGATAAAAAACTAAAAAAACATAGTGAAGATTCTACTAAAAAAGAACAATTTATATCTAAATTATGACATTTGTATAATAATTATTTAAAAGAATATGTAAATTACAATGCAATAATAACTATTAATTAAGGATTCATTATGAAACTGCAAAAAAAAATATTTTTTCTTTCTTTAAATATAATACCTTGTTTTATTACATCATGTAATTATTCAAATGCTATTAGTAATAACCAAAACCATAAATATACAGATGAAGAAATAATAGCAATTAATCAAAATAAATATAATAAAAAATATAAGGAAATAAGAACAAAATTAAGAAATGAAATAAAAGATCAACTTGGAATTAATTTCAATGATTCAGTGATAACTAATGACCAGGTTGAAATGCTAAGATTAATTATTCGTAGAATCAAAGATTCTAGGCCAATTTTCTTGAAACGTATTAAGGAATTTTTATATTATGATTTTAAATCATTAATTGATATTTCAAATAAAGCAAATTGAGAAACAATTGACGATTCTGAAAAAACAGAAGCAACCCTAAATAACATTTTGAATTATTTATATTATTTTTATATTGAATTAGATGATGATAAAAGCGATATTGGTAAAAACTTAATTTCATTTAATGAAATGAAAAAAGATAATAATTTAACATTTAATAAAAACATAAATATTAATAATAAATATCAAAATCAGAAAGTAAATAAATTCATTCTAAGTAAAACATATAATAAAAATAATTTAGATAATAATGACCTTAATGATGTTTATTTAAATTGAGGTAAATATTATACTCCTAGAAATATACAATTTCTTTTAGTTGATGAATATTATTTTGATGGTTATGAGGACAAAAACTTATATGATAGAAAAAATATAAGAGGTGTTAGAGAGCGATTTTTAGATACCGAAATAGGATATAAAGTAATTCATAACTACAATTTTATAACAAAAGAATCATATGCTGATCAAGGCCCTAAGTCACAAAATACATCAAATAAATATTTTGAAAATAAAAATGAAACAATTTTAAATCCAATTCCTGAAAAAATTAAAGAAATAAAAGATAGAAATGGCTATTTTGCACCGAAAAATGTCACTTTATATAAATTAAACAATCAACAAGCAAATAATATCTTTTTCGATCATTCATCAGTAAATAATGAAAATAATTTAATTCTTGACTTTGAATTAGATTATGATGCAAATTACTTAAATCAAAATAATAAATATTTAGGTTTTAATGAAATTAAAACATCTGATAATAAAAAAGTCTTAAATTTATATATAGTTGATAAATATGAACCTGGTAGCTTAGATGATTTTATTAAAAAAAATGGTTCAATTAGATATAAACCAAATAATACAACTAAAACAAGATTAACAATAAATTTATCAAATATTTTAAAACAAAAAAATATCGATACAAAATATGACGCAATCTTATTTACTGGTCATGATTATTTTGTCAATTTCTCAGGCAGCTCTTTATTAAATACTTTAAATAATCCGCTAGAAAATACCAAAAAAACAATTTATGATTGATATTTCGAAAATTCTAAGGTAAATAAATTAACATTATTTACACCTGAAAATTTTGACTTTTATAACCTCTCACAAAATGATTTAAAAAAATTAAAACCTAATAGTTTTAAACAATATGATTATAAACCATATTATGACATATTAAAAATAAAATAATAATGAAATAAATTCATTAGTTTTAAATTTTGATACTATGATAAATTAAATTTAAGATTTTATCTTATAATATAGTAATAAATATGTTTTAAGGAATTTAAATGAAAATAAAACCAATTATATCTTTATTATCATTTGGAATGATTTTAAGTGTTATTTCATGCACTAATCCTATTGATATAAAAAATGATAAACCAAAAATACAAAAAGATATTTCTGATAGCGAATTAAATAATTTAAATAATATAACAATTTATAAAATAAATGATTTGCAAAATGATTTGCCTAAAATAATGTCAATACCTTTAAAAAAGCAAAATTTTAATTCATATCATATAATTGATTCTAATTTAGAACAAATAAATGCGATAATGGATATTATTCCTGATTTATACAGAAAGGCATTTAATATTGAAATCCCTAATTTAAACAATACTAATTATGATAAAGTTCAGTTAATTCTTGATAAAAATAGGATTAAAACTTATCTTCTAAATGCAGAACCTAATCAAATTAAAAAAATAATTAAGCGGCTTTATGAAATAGTGAATGAAAAAATTACATTAATTAAAGAATTACGTGTTAGTTTTAGTGATGAATCTCATATTAGAAATTCATTAATTTGTGATAATACAAATAAAGAAAATTGCGGCTATTATAATATATATAAAAATAAAAAATTCACACAGTTTGATATTAAAAATGAAAATAATACATTAACTAAATTTGATCAGCTTGATAAAATTCAAACCATTGAAAATTCATATTTCATGTTTTTATTTTTAACTAAAAGAAATATTTTATTAGAATTCTTAAATGAAAGATCAATTATTAAAGATGCAAATTCAATTGCAAATCTTAGTCAGAACCTAAAAGAAATTTATTCAACACTTTTTGATTTTGTTACATTAAGACCTAAAATAAAAATACCAAATGCTAAATCAAAAATTTTATCATACCAAGAATTTGCAAAACAAAATAAATCAAAATTAATCAAAATAATTAATGATACTTTTAACAAAAAAACAATAAATTTAATAAATACCAATACAAATTCACCTTTATTATGAGATATTTATAATATTAAAAACGTTTCAGATAATCATTTTTACAAAGAAAAAGCAGATAAGTTTGAACTATTGAATAATAACATTAGTCCTTTAACATTTAAATATTTATCTGAAATTAAAATTTCAGATAATAAGCTTAAGTCTCTTAAGTTAAACATTTTTGGTATACATAAATCATTTGATGAACAGAAATTTAACGAGTACAAAAGCTTATATCAAAAAAGTGAAAAATTTATAAATTTAATTGATCTCAAAAGAAGTTTGATAAAGGCAAAACAATTATTTTCAATCATACTTGAAAATAGAGAATTAGTCAAACAAATTACTAAAAATGATTTTGATTATAACAATTTTATTGATGCAATTATTAAAAAAGATACAAAAAAACAACAATTATATTTAAGTTTATTTGATTTTCGTAAGTGATTATTAGAACACCACATAAAAGCTTATGAAGATAAAAATGATAAACAACCATATAATTCTGAAAATGCTGCTAAACTATTAGAAAAATTAATTAATGAATTGATAATGAATAAAGAAATTAGTGACACTACAGTGTTTGATCCTATACTTAAAGATGAAAATCATAAAATATATGAAAATAAATTACTAGAATTTTCTAAAAATTCAGAAAATATTCATATATTAAGATTCCTCAACTCTTTTTTAGATTATATTAATAGTATTGATACTTTACTTCAATACATTCCAAAAGAAATTTAATTAACTTCATTTTTAAAAATCACATGTCTTTAACATGTGATTTTTAAAATTATTTTTTATCTTTTTTATTTGGTTTAAACATATTTTGAGCTTTATAATTTTTAAAGCTAATTACTTTTGCTACGAATGGATTAAAAACTTTTTCAGTAAATCCTTGTAAGAATAAATAAAAGAATGGGGCAAACAAAGTACCAAGCAACATTGAAACTGTTCCTGACACAACACCATTTCATACAGCATTATTATCATTAACATTTTTAGCAACCATCTTGGTATATTCTAAAAATCCAGCTGAATTATGAGAACTCTCAAAAAACAAGAGTGGTAATTGTTGAGCTAATCCACGAACTGGATTAAGTGCAGCTGTACTACTTAAAATTCCAGCTCACACAGAAAATGAAATAAGCACCATAATGAATGTATCACGATATTTACCATCAATTCTAGGAGAAAAAATAGGAACTAATAAGATTGTGGTAATTAATAATTCTGCAAAAAAGATTCAAATTGATCCAGAAATTAATTTACCTTCTAAAGTTTCAGGTTTAACTGGTCCTAATCCCTTTTCTGCTGAGCTAATTGAATTAATAGGTAAATTAGAAATAAATTTTTCTCCAACCAACGAATGTCCTACACCGTAAATAATTAGTGCAGCAAATATTCCACCAATAAATTGAGCTAATATTTTGTATGAAGCGTATCAACCATCATTAGTTCCGTTAAGATATCTTGTTAAACTAACAGCTGGATTAAGATCACAACTTCATCTTAAAAAAATAAACAATACTAAACCAACAGCAATAAATCCTGCGTATAATCCAACTAATACAGGATGAAGAAAATAATGTTCAATTATAATGGGATTATTTTGTTGATAACTAATAGTAGTACTTAAACCGGCGAAAAGAAGCGAAAGCAATATTGAACCAAATAATTCAGCAATCCCATGAACTATTCAAGTGAATAAATCCTTCGGTTTTTCAGCATTAATTCGGTTTGAAGGTTTTAAGTTAAAATAACTAAACAAAGATTTAAAGAATTCTATAGAACTTGTTTTTTTATCCATTCTTCACCATCCCATTCTCTAATTTTACTAATGCATTATCAAAATTACCACTTTCTGCTTCATCAGCATATTTTAATACTGTTTTAGCAATTTGAGTTAATGCTGTTTCAGTTAAAAAGGCTTGGTGAGGGGTAACTATTACATTTGGCATTTCTATTAACTCTTTTCATTGAGGATCCATTTTTTGAATTTCTTGCATTCTCGCAGAAACATCTTCATAGAATCTTCCTTCTTCACGTTCTAAAACATCAGTTGCAAGACCTCTAATTTTACCTGACTTAAGTCCTTCAAGTACGGCACCTAATTCAAGAATTTCACCTCTAGCTGTATTAATAATAATAACACCATCTTTCATTGCGTCAATTGCTGATTTATCGATTAAATATTTTGATCATGACAATAATGGACAGTGTAATGAAATGAAATCTGATTCATTAAATAATTGTGTTAATGAAACATATTCGAATCCTAATTGTTCTGCTAAGCTAGGAAAATGTTCTTGTGCATAAAGGTCAAATACAAGAACTTTAGCACCGGTTGCTTTTGCAATTTTAATGAATGTTTGTCCAATTTTACCAGAACCCACAACTCCAATTGTTGAATTTGCAATACATTTTCCTTCTAATCCATCAAGTGAAAAATTGTATTTTTCAACTCTTTTGTTTGCTTTTATTAAATTACGGTTTAAAGCTGATAAACCTGCAAAAGCAAACTCTCCAACACTTTCTGCTGAGTAATTAAAGACCCTAAATACTTTAATTCCTAATTTATTAGCAGCTGCTATATCAATCTTGTTATATCCCATTGATCTTTGTAATCAATATTTTACTCCAAGTTTTGCAAGAACACCTAAGATAACTTTATCACCATATGTATTAACAAATCCACAAACAGCATCAAAACCTTTTGCTAGATTAACGGTATTAAGATTTAAATTTTCCTTAAAATATGTAATTTCATGCTTGTTTTGATTATATTTATTAAAATGTTTAATATCATAATCTTTAGCATCAAAAAAAGCTATTTTCATTTTATACTCCTATTATTTAGTAAATGAACATGAATTTTAATAACTAAATACTCCTTATATTATATTAGAAAATCCTCATTTTAAAATAATTTAATTTCAAAACTTTAATCCTTAAAATAAGTACTTTAAGTAAAGTTTTTCACCAATAAAGTAATAAAAAAATGAAACTTACTTATATTATAAAGTTTCATTTTTTGTTTTTTGTAATTGTTATATAATAACTAATGAGCCGACATCGAAAAACTATGTTATTTTCATATGTCAACTACCTTCTATTTAGGAGGTTTTTATTTTTCTATATTTTTATTAACCTTTTTAATAATATCTAAAATAAACGGACTTATATTATTAGCTACTTTTATTTTTAATTTATCGTGATCGATTTTTACAAAAGCGTCACCTGAAAACGATTCAACACTAGCAGGAATTTCGATTAATTTTAGATTTTTTAAATTGTTAAATGTAAATTCAGGAATTATTTTAATACCTTCTTGCAAATGGATATTCTCAATACTATCATTAAATGAAAAATTATGCGAATCCAAAATGACATCGTTTGGAATGTAAAGTGTGGGTCCTATTTTTGATGGAATTGTAATAATTTTTCTTAACTCCTTATTTACCATTTTATCAAAATAATTACGATATAAAATTCCACCTAAACTTGAAAATCAATAATTACCAGGTTCAACTTTAATTTCCTTAAGATTTTTAATAGCTAATGAGCTTTTATTATCCGCTATTTCTTTAACTGTTTTTGGAATTGTAATAGTTGATTTTTCATATAATTCTGGTGCTAAAATAAGTTTTGTAAAGTCTTTATTGTACAAGATTCCATCTTTTGAAGCAAAATATTTATTTGATGGATCAACAATAAATTCTTTTACATTATGAGTTCCAGACTCATATTCAATTCTTTCGATGTGTTTTCCAACATAAAGAATTTCATTAGTTTTAAATGCTTCTTTAGAAATTGAAACTACATTTAAATTATTTGAAATTTGCTCTTTTATTTGTTGAATATTTTCATTATTTTTAAATAATGAAACACCTAAGTTATATTCATATGAAACATTATTTAAGTTATATTTAACATCAATAATTTGAAATGCTCTATGATCCTTTGCAAATTCTTCAATTGTCTTATTATAATAATTCGGGTTATTAGCACCTCAAGTTGGATCTGAATGGAAAAAGGTCTTTTTTTCAGAATCATAAACTAAATTTCATTGATGATCACCAAATTTAGAAAAACCAATAACAATAGTATTTTTAATACCAACTGAATCTAACATCGCTTTATATAAATTGCTATATCCACCACATACTGCTATTTTTCGTGTTAAGACATCAAATGGTTCAATTGCTGGTTGAATTCTTGTATCAAAAGCATATTTAACATTTTTAATAATTCAATCATATATTGCATAAGTTTTTTCTTGATCAGTTCGCTTTCCTTTAATAAGCTCTTTTGAAAATGTCTTTATTTGAGTTTTATTTTCAAAAGTATAGTCGCGATCTGAAAATTCATTGACACCACTAATACCAACAAGGTTCATAAATTCTAAGGTTTCTTTATTCGTTCTTAAATTATTTTCAAAACTATTAATAGTTTTTACACTAGAATTAATATCGCTATCATTATTTTTATCTTTTTTATTTTTAATACCATAATTAGAAAAAGCTTCATTATCTTTTTCTAATTGCTCATTTGTAATTGTAGTTTCAGGGGTATTTTGATATTTAGATTTAACTTCATCAAATGCTTTAGAAATGTTTTGAATGACTTCCAAATAATGCTCACTAGTGACATTTTGATTAAGTTTCTTATAGTATCAAAAATCATCAATAATATTAGTTAATTGATCTTTATAAGTTTTATATTTTAGTTGATTTAATTTATTATTAATAAAATCTTGAACAGTTGATTGTAATTCATAGTATTCATTTTTAATTTGTTCAAAAGTTTTAGGTTTTACTAGTGGTGAATGAAGTTTTTCGATATTTTTTTCATTAATTCTCTTATCGTTTTTTTCTTGATTATATAGTTCTATATTATCTTTTAGTTCTTTGCTATTCCTAGAATAATTACATGAAATAGTTGTTATTATGCTTGAGCTAAAAAGTAAAATAAATCCTAGCTTTTTTTTCATATCTCTCCTTATGAAATTTTATTGTAGCATTTAAATACTATACATAGTAAATTATAAAATGTCTTAGGACTAAAATTAATGATTTTATTCCTTTATTTTTGACATTTCTTCTAATTCTTCATCTGTTGGAATATCTAAATTCGATCCAATGTATTGGAAGATTTCTGGACTTTGTTTTAAGTACTTACCTTCAAGAATTCTAATAACACTTTCGATTGTATCTTGTAACGGTACAAATACCCCAGGAGATTTAGTAAAGTGTTCTGTCATAAAGAAATTTTGAGTAAAAAAGTTTTCAAGTTGTAAAGCTTTTTTAACTGTATTTTTACTTTCTTCATCAAGTTCATCAAAACCAAGAATTAAAATAACATCTTCAAGATCTTTATATGCTTTTAAAATTCTCTTTGTTTCGATAATTGCATCAAAATGTCTTTTTCCTAATAATTCCTCGCTTACTGAGTTTGATTGAGATTCAAGCGGATCAAAAGCAGGAAAAATGTTTTTAGCTGATTGTGCTCTTGAAAGAACCATACTTCCATCAAGATGATTAAATACAGCAACAGCGGATGGATCAGCTAAATCATCCATTGGTAAAAACATTGTTTGGAATGATGTAATTGATCCATTATCATTTTTATATAAACGATCTTCTATACTTGCAACATCACTTTCTAAAGTTGATTGATATCCACCAATTGAAGGTCTTTTTCCTAAGGTTGCACTTGTTTCATTTTCTGCCTGTAAAAAACGATAAATATTGTCAATAAATAATAAAACGTCTTGGTGTTCATTATCTCTAAGATATTCAGCTGCAGTTACACCAATAGGGACAATTGACATACGTGCACCAGGAGATTCATTCATTTTTGAAATATACATTACTGATTTATCCATCAAATTAGATGAATTTAACTCATTATATAATTCAATCGCTTCTCTTGAACGCTCACCTGAACCAATAAAAATGTTAGCAGTATTTTCACTTCTTTTATTAATATTGAAAATCATTTCTTTCATTAAAACAGTTTTTCCAACTCCAGCACCACCAAAGATACCTAATTTATATCCTTTAATAATTGGGATAAAAAAGTCAATGGCTTTAATTCCTGTTTCAATAAATTCTACATTTTTTGAAAGAAATCTTTCTGGGTTAATTGTGCTATTCATTTCAACCTTAGTAGGCTCATAATAAGCATTTTCAGGTAACAAAGCTTCACCTTTAAATGAATAGATATTATTTAATGATTCATGACCAACTGGAACCATAAAACTACGACCTAAGTTAACAACATCATCGTCAATCGCAATTTCTTGTTCATTGTAAATAATAATTGCCCTAACTGTAGTATCATTTAAAATTCTTTTAACTAAAAGATATGTTTTACCATTATGTAAAGTTAATAAATAATTAACTTTAGGAAGATTTTCTTTGGGAAATTCAATTTCTATAACATCAGATCATAAATTAATTATTTTACCGTTCATTATTTATCTCCTAACTTAGTTGCTATATCATTCATATATTCTTGATCAAGGTCTGTAAATTCATGCTCTACTTCTATTTTTCAATCTAATCCAACATAATCAGAATATTGTTTTAATGCAGAAGCGAAAAATGATTTTAATATTGCATCATCATAATTTTCTTCATCACTAGTAAGCTTTTCAAAAGCAACCTTAGCATCAGGATGAATACTAATGATTTCATCAAGAAATTGTAAAGCTTTTTCTTGATTTTTTATTCCTTTAAATAAACCTCATGAAATAAGTTTTGATGTTAATAAAACTGTTTGTTTAGAATAAATTGCAAATCCTTTTTGATTAAATAATTTTTCAATCATTTTTCCTTTATGTAATAAAGCTGTTGTTTCCTTATTAAAGTCATAATCTAAGGTAGCAAGTTTTAAATGACGTTTGTATTTTCTAAATATTTTTCCTATTTCTGCGGCTACTTTGGTTACTGATCTACTTTGAACACTTGATCCTGTACGAGAAACTGATAAGTTAATGTTAATAGCTGGTAAAATTCCGTGCGAAAATAAATCTGAACTTGTAACAATTTGTCCATCAGTAATAGAAATAATATTTGAAGCTATTAATGAAGTAATGTCACCATCAACAGTTTGTAAAATAGGAAGTGCAGTAATTGTTTTTCTATCAATAAATGAACCAGAACGTTCTAAGAGTTGTGAATGTGAGAAGAATGTATTCCCAGGCATAGCTTCTTTACCTACTGGTCTATCTGTTAAAAGCGCAATTTCACGAATAATGTTTGAATGTTTAGTTAAATCATCAAAAACAATTAACACATCATCATTATAAGAAATATTTTCAGCATGTGCCATTCCGATATATGGGGCTAAATATTGTTCAAATGCACTTGTTGATGGAGCATCAATTATAATTGTGTTTTCAATAGCATTATATTCTTTTAAAGTATTATAAATTTTTGAAATAGCTTCACGTTTTTGTCCAATTGCAACATAAATACATTTAATACCTTCTTTTGCTTGATTAATAATGGTATTTAATGCAATATGTGTTTTTCCAGTTTGACGATCACCGATAATTAATTCACGTTGTCCTTTTCCGATTGGTATCAATAAATCAACTGAAGCAATACCAGTAAATAATTGCTCATTTAAAGTTTTAACTGACATTAAATCATGCGCCAATTCAAATACTTTTCTACCAGATGCATTAAGACTTAATTGGGTTTTTTCTGGGTAAGGTAAAATAATATTACCGAAAATATCAATTACATTTCCAAATAACTCATTAGGTGTGTCTACTCTTGCATCATCATTTTCTAAAATTATTTCACTACCAATTTGTAATTGATTTTCTTTGGTGTTTGCAATTAAAAATGCTTTATCATGAGTTGCGCTAATTAGCATTAATTTAACATCTTCATTATTTTCTAAATGATAAAATTGTTTTTGTTTGTAAGGATATTCTCCTGAAACTTCAACAATATAATCAAATATTGATGTAATCTTTGGATTTTTTTTCATGTTATATTCCTTTCATTCCTAAAATTAGTAAAACTAATCCAATAATTAATAATATGTCAAAGGCAATTAATAATAATATTGAAAGTCTTTTATATTGTTTTGGTTTTCTTTGAGAAATTATTCTAACTAACGAAATTGCATTCACTATTGAACCTAAAAATCCAACAGTTGTTAGTCCTATACCAATATTTCTATTAATTAAATTATTTTGTTTTCTAGCTTCATTATTGATATTCACTAATTCTTTATATTTTGCATTTACAGTTGATGTATCTTCTGTAGTATTTTGTTGATTTTTATTTTGAGCATTTTGTTTAGGCGGTTGAACTACTGCTCTATCACCAATTACATCTTGTAACAATAATAATTCCTTAGAAACTACACTTAAATTACTAATAAAAACCTTATATCAATTTGAAACATTAAAAGTTAATAAGTCAGTTGTTTTTCTTAATTTATAAATCTTTGTTTCAAGATTTTGATAAAAAGTATTTAATTCATTTAAATCTATATTCTTAGCAATTAATTCTTTCTCATATTTTGATTCACCAGGTTTATTAGATGTTAAATTAGCATTTGGTTTAATTCTTCCTTTAATTCTTTCAGAAATTCCGAATTTTTTATTATTAAAACTCTGAACTAATGAATAATAAAATGGTAAATTATTAATTCTTGAAGTTTTTAAAGCTGTAAGAATTAATTCTCTAATATTATTTTTAAACCCGTTTATATAGTTATTACTATATGAAAAGTCTTCACTTATTTTTAAATCTGTTTTATATACTTCAATAGCCTTATTAAACTCTTGATTAATTTTTTCATTATTAATTAATTTAACCCCGCTATCAACAATGTGGAATAAAGCATTGGAAACTGCTCCGCTTAATAATTTGTCATAATCAAGTTTTTCATCAAGTCCAACAGCTTTATATAATTCATAAAAAACTTCTTGAATTGATTTAAACAATTGCTCAGTTAATAATGCAACTCTTGCATCATTACTTTTTTCAACTTTAATAAGAAACGATCTTTTAGCATTTGGATTAATTACATCTTTTAATTCAACGGTTGCTAATAAATTAGAACCTTCTTCTGTAAGTGCGATAACTGTATATGCATATCTAGTATTAATTGGATTTCTAAAAAAGAAAATCGGATCTTCTTTTCCTGCTAATATATTTGTCTTATTACTATTGTACAAATTCATTATTTCTTTGTTGTCTTTAGTAATTAAATTATATCTTACCTCAGGACTTAAAGCCGGAATCCCTTGGAATACCTCAGGATTTGCTGCTGGATCTTTTTTCTGATCTAAAAGATCTGGTGACTTATCTGATGGTGGTATTTCTGGATTTTTTTGAGGTTTTTCTTCCTTTTTATCCTCTTGAGTTAATTTAATGTTTAAATTAAGGTCAAAATCAATCACACGTGGTTTAATTTTAGCTTTAATATATTCATCTCAAGTCTTATAATTTTTTGGAGGTTTTATAGTGTATCCATTTTTTTCATTAGAAGATTCAAAATCTAAATTAAAATCTTTTTCAATTTCTAAAACATCTTTTTCATTATAAATTAAACCGTCAATTTTCTCGTTTAAGGCTTTTTGATATTGTTCTATAGCATTATCAAACCTTGCTTTATCAAAATCGTTGATTTGGTTTTCTTTAATGATTTTAAATTTTCCATCTTTCTCTAAGGCTTTTTTGTAATCAGTAGGATCTGTTAATCCTGTTCAAACACTTGTATATTTTTGATTATTATATTCAATATCTTGGATATTTATTTTTCTATTAGTTCCTATTACATATGGAAAAATTAAAGCAAAACCATTTTCATTTGGATTATTAATAATTTTTTCTTTATTATTTTTAACAAATGAAGCAAGGATTTTCAAGTATGTTGTTTTACTGAAACGTTTTTTAAAATCTTTTTCAAGTTTTTCTGTTTTAGCAATCTCTTCTTTAGCAAATGCTTCAAATCTTTCTAAAGCTTTTTTAATACCTTCTTTTGTTTTATTTGTTGCTTTATCTTTAAAAGAATCAAATTCTGGATCATTTTTCGGTTCTTTTTTTGGTTCTTCTTTTTTCTCAGCGCCTTGTTTTGGCGAATTATCTCCACCATTAGATGGTGTGCTCTTTTGATCAGTTTCGGCAGAAAGAACGGTGATAGGAAGCATTAAAGTTGAGGCAAGCGAAAGTGTCTTAAAAATCTTTTTAAACTTTTTACTCATAATTTTCAACCTCCTCAATATTTAAAAGATTTTTCATTAAACAAATAAAATATGAATTTTCTAATTCATCCATTTCTATCACTTCATCGATTATTCAACCAAAATGTTGATTAGACGAAATCTCACGCATTTTCTTTTTTAATTCAGCTAATTCACCTCTTTGATTTTTAGTTTTTTTAGCTTTTTTATAAAAATTTTGAGATGAGAATGTTTTAATATCGATATTTTCCATATCAGCAATAAAACTAACACTTTCTAAAAATGTATAAAATTCATTATTTAATTTTTTATTTCTGAATCTAAGTAATACCTTTGAATATGAACCAACTGAATTTTTATCTAATTCAACTCAATTGTCTTCATCGTTATGATTAATAAAAATTTCATAATCATTAAACTGTATATTTTTCCCATTTAAATAGGTAATGTTAATGTTTTTAAAGAGCATTAATTACCTCCTTCATCAAAAATTGTTTTCTTTTTCTGAGTAAGGAGAATAATTTCTTCGATTTGCTTTTCTTGTTTTGCTCTATTAACTCTTTTAGTAACAATTAATAACTCTTCATCAATTTGTTTAATTTTTTTATCAATTGTAACAAGATTATTTTTTGCATTGTAAAATGATGATTCAACTATTAAAGAATTAATAACATTTTCTAAATAAACAAAGATTTGTGCTTCAATAAAATTTTCGATATTTGGATATATCTTATAATCTTTTAAAGAATTATTTCATTCTGTTTTTTCTTTAAGCTGCAAAAGCTTATCAACATCAAAGTTTTCAAGCGGTAATATAGTAAATGGATCTTTGTAGTTTTTACTTGAATTAATAACAAAGTTAACTTTTGAATAGTTGTTTTCAACAAATAAAATTTTGATTGTCTTTGTTAAAATTTTAGTTAAATTCGGATATGATGAATTGTCAAAATATCTAAGTAAATTCAATTTATTTGATTCTATAAAATTCTTAGATCTCTCACCGATACTAATAAAGTCAATTGATGAATCCTTAGATCTTTTAAGAATTTCATTTTCATATCTAGAATATGAATCTGTTCCATATTTTTGTTCTTCAGTTAAATATATATAAAGTTCTCTTGGTTTTTTAATCTTATGTTTTAGTTGAGTAAATTTATTAGATTGAATAAAATTGTTTTTAATGTTATATTTCTCTTTTAATCCGTCTAGTAATTTAGAATTTAATAAAGCATTATCAACATAAAATGATAATTTTCTTGTTAGGTTTAAAATGTTAATTAACAAAATATTTTTATCATTATTAACCTTAACATGAATGTTTTCTAAATTACGCTTTTTTTGTATTAGATCTTTAATATGCATTATTGGATTTTTACACTTAGTTCTTTAGAGAAAAATAACTTTAATTCTTGGTTGTGATAAAACAAAATAGTATTTGGAATGATTTCTAAATAGTAACCTCTACCTAAGAAGTTGGTAATTTCATTATTAAAATCACGCAATATTTTATGGGTTAAATAATCATCGGAAGAAGTTAAATTAGCCGCAAAATTATCTGACATCTCACCACTATGATTAGTAACCATCGGAATCATTACTGAAGTACTATATTTAAGATTTAAATTAAATGTAATTGTGAATTCATCAAAAATCAAATCATATTTTTTATTTACAGCTTCATTTATCATATTTTTAATATTTATGTATTCATTAGAAGAAAACCCAACATTATTATGTAATAGTGGTCTACTAATTAATGTATCAAATGATAAAATATTATTTTCGTTTTTAGAACGTATCGACTCATACTTTTTATATAAATTAAAGGTCGCTTCTTGTTCTTGAATTTTTTGTTTTGAAATTCATTTTAATGGCATAATTTTCTCCTAATTAATTACTTTCTTCTTTTTAAATATTTTTACTCCTATTGCTGATTGTAAATGTATTACTAAACATACAACAAAGAATATTAAGACTGAAACATATGAAATGCTAATTATTTTAACAATTGAAATTGGAGTTGGCACTGAAACTAAAACATGATTTTCTTGAGTAAGTAAAATGTGGTTTAGTCCAAAAATCAATAATAAAGAAATTTTAACAATGAATAATACGATGATAAAAAAGGTAGTTAAATTTGAAAATGATTTATTTTTAATTAAATAATGAATAAATGTAGCAGATGATAAAGAAGTTAAAATAAATAAGTTTATTAAGTTAATATTTGAATTATCATATGTAATAACAGAATAAACCAGTGGAACTCAAATTAACAATTGAGCAATTGCAAACCTAACACTTAATGCAATTGGGTTTTTAGTATTTGTTTTGCTAATAAAGGAAAAAGCAAAATAAAGAAAAGTTGTAATAGATGCAATTATAATAACTAATCCATGAATTAAATCATATTTAGTTTCTTTACCAAAAATAGCATATTTTACTGTTTCTCCACCTAATAATGTTCCTAGCCAAATAATAGCTACTACAATAAAAATAATTCCCAAAATATATCTATCTTTTTCTTGCACTTGATAAATGTTTTTTTCTGATATTTTATGAAGTTTCATAGCATTAGATCCGATTATCATAAAAATAATAAAAGTAAATATTGAAACAATAATTAATAAATTCTTTGAATTCTTTTCATTAAAAAGACGCTCAACAAAATTTCAATATTTTTGATTTTCACCATCAAATAAAGATCCATTTTTTGAATAACTATCTCATAATAAAACATTAAATAACACAAATCCAAGCAACATTAATTGTGAAAATGTTTGAATAATAATTGGCAATAATGATTTATAAATAATAGGATCTGATTTTCTTTTTAAAATGAACTTGTAAATCTCAAATGAGATATTAACTAATGTTATAGGAATTAATAAATATACTAGATTAATATATTTATGTTGAACAAAAACCATTACAATTTTTTCAACATTTCCTTCTTTGATTTTTATAGGAATATTTTTTCCAATAAAAGCAAAGAATAAAACAAAAGCAATAATAGATAATGATAAATATAAAATATAAAATACTATATATTGTTTTATCCTTTCCTTTTGTTCATTAATATTACTAAAATTCTTGAATGTAGCAAACAAAAAAACGAAATATAAAATACTAAACCTAATTAATAAAGTAGCATTTATTTGTTGCTGATTTACGGTTACAAATGATATAAAGTTCTGAAATGGTTTTCCACCAAGGAAGACTAAAACTTTTTCTGGAAATAATGAATCACCAAGTTTAATAAATAATACTAATGAACCAATAGCAAAAAATAATATTAAAATAAGTTTATAAATAAAAATTCATTCATTACCTGATTTTGAACTTATTTGAGAACTATAATTAATGTAAATCCGTCTTCTATCAAACAAATCATTATTATTCATTATGATTTTCCTTTCTCTATTGTTTTTTCTTGTGAAGTTGATGATATTGTTGAATTAAATTTAAATTTTTCTGGAACTTTGTCATCTGCAAAACCATCAGGAAATAATTCTGTTTTAACATTTTTAGATTCATAAAGTTTTTTCATTTCCTCACGGTATGATTTAGATTGGTCTCTTCCTCCACCATAAATTAAATCATATTGAGGTAAATTATAAGATCCATATAAACCTTTATAATCATATCCTTCTGATCTAAATGCAGCGGCTAAACCAGCATTAGCACTACTATTTGCTGCATGGAAAATACCTACTAATTCATAATTTTGATTTCTAACTGATGATCCAGAAGATCCACCAGCAGGAACATAATGTCTTGGCATATATTCTAAACCAAAATTAATTAATCCATTTGGTGCTGTTTCTGATGTATGAAGATTTGGTCCAACTCTATGTGTAGCTAAAAAAGTATCAGTTACACCGGGTTTATCAATAAATGAACGATATCCAATTTCATATGATAAGAAATTCCCTCTTTTTAATTCTTTATCAGTATATTTAGATTTTCCAGTATTTTCATCACGTAAAATATCGCCATAGAATTTAGTTTCGGCATTTGTTCATAAACTATATGTGTATTTTGCAACTTTTTTTTGATCATCTTCTTCATAAGGTTTTAAAAAGTAATCACCAGCGGCTGTCGGATAACCTAAAATATATAAACTATCACCTTTATATTCATTATCAAGTTTTTTCCTTGATAAAGGGAAATCTATTTTTGAATAATCTTTTAAGTATGAATTACTAATAAATTTAACCTTCTTGCTTTGATCTAAATTAGCATAATCATTAGTAACTTCTTTAATTTCAGCCTCTGAAAGCCCTAAATCTTTAAAATCAATTTCTAAAACTGCAAAATCAATAAACTCTTCATTATCTGCATACTTTGTTTTTTGTTCATCAGCTAGAAAATCAGATGGTTTTGTTTTTAAATAATTATCACCAGTAAAAATTTTCTTTATTCCATTTTTTCCTTGAAAACCTTTATGGATATAACGATCATCAAGCTGATTAACTTTTAATTTAGTTAGTATATTAATTTTTTTAGATAGAACTTCTATACCCCAATCAGTTGTTTTGCTTGTAAGGGCATCAGCTACGTGAAGGTTTGTGCCATAATATCATTTAGTTGGATATTTTCCACTTTCTGGTTTTACATAATCCAAAATTCAAGCTGTACCTGATGTCAATCTACCTGTTGGTTTTCCCAATTCTTTAGTTTTTTCTTCATCAGGATTATTAAAGGCAATTCTTATTGTTTGTAAAGCTATATCTCTATAATGTTCATTAATTAAAACTCTTGGAATTCCTTTTGAATCATATGGATTTCTATTAACAACATCAACTCAACTTGGACCTTTACCAAGTTCAGGTGCATCATATAAATGCAAGCCCTTAACCGATCCGTTTGAATCATAAACTGGTAAAGTAAATCCTTTTAATTTTAAATTATCATATGAATCTTGATTAACACTTTTAGCTAATTCATTAAACTTATTTTTTTGTTCTTGTGTTACTGAACCTAAATCGCTTCTAAATTTAGCGTCATCTAATCCTGGTTGTCTTTTTAAAGTTTTAATATAATCTTCATTATCTTTTTCAAATCTTTTTATTTGGTTAAAATCTGTTGCATATTGAGCTGCATAAGATTTAGGCAAAACGAATTCACTTGGCGGCAAAATACCATCAGCACCAATATTTTGAGGATTATTTTTAAAACCACTAACTTCAATGGTATGAATGATTGACTTCTCAGGATTTAACTTTGATTTTATTTCAAATGAAATTTTACCCTTTCCAGTTCTATTTGAAATTATTTGGCCTTTTTCATCTTTATCTGGTGCTAAACTAAGAATTCTATATTCATATAATGAAGCTTTATCACCAGTTACATTAAATTTAATTGATTCTGCTTCTAAACTTGTAAAAAAGATATCACTTGCTTTTTTATGAAGATGATCATATTCAGTAAAATTAAATGTTAATTGTTTTGCATCATTATAAATTTGCACAATTGTAGCATCATTAGGTGTTTCACTTTGTTCAGTATCCTTCGGCGATTTTTCCTGAGGGTTTTGTTTATCATCCTTACTTGTTTCACATGATGTAACTAATAAAATAGGAAAGATAGGACTTATACCGAGTAAAATATTTTTTATCTTTTTAATTTTCATATTCACCTTTCATAATATTAACTAAAATCAAAATCTGGTTGATTTGGATCGAAATATTGAACATTTCTACCAGTACCTTTTAAAGTATTATATAAATCAGTTGCACCTTTTGGAACTTCAATAATAGTTGAATTAGAAAATGTTCCATCGCTATAATTAAGTAAAATATTTAAATTATTAAGTCCATCTGAAGTTAAAGTTGATACTTCTTTTGTTGGGGCAATACGAATTTTCTTTGTTTCTTTACCATTACTAAAAATAATTTTAGATCTAGGCATTTGTGGTTGTTGAGTCGATAAAACATCAAATTGTGCGTGGTTTAATTCATCTGTATCAACATTTCAATTTTCTGAATTATTATATAAAACAATACGCTTAAGTTTTCTTGGTGTATTTGATGGTTTATTTATATCATAAAATATCAATCCGCGTAAAGTTTTCTTTCTTGTTACTCTGCTTAAATCAAGTCCAAGTGGATAACTATTTCCACCTTCATTAGAATCAGGGTGTAAACCAGCACCAAATCCACCTTGGAAAATTGGTTCGTTATTTCTGGTTCAATATGCCATTCTTAAACCATCATTAATTCTATTATAACTAGTTCCATCATAATCAGAATCTTCAAATGATAAGCTATCAAATGTAATTCTTGTAAAGACCTTAACGCCATATCCATATTCTCTTGAGACATTATAATCAATTGTATTTACTCATGAAGTATTTCTTAAAGCAAATGGATATAATGATCAACCTTCAGCAAGCGAATTCTCAGAAGTGTATAATGAAAGTTCTTTTATTTTCTTATTTTCTAATGCAGCTAATGCACTGGTGTTTTGTGAAACAAAGAATAATTCAAGTTGTGGTAATACATCTGGTAAAGCATCAAAAATTTCACGGAATCTTTGATTTGCGTCATTCTTGCCAATATTTTTAATTCTATAACTTGTAATTTCTTTACCATCATTTTTTAATTCTTGAATTAGTTTTAAAGTTTTAGAATATCCTGAAGGATTTGCCGTATCTATTTCAACAACAATACCTTCGTTTCTTAATTTATCATCTTTTTTATCTCTTGTTAATTTAATTATTGATATTCCATCAGAATGAGATACATTATATTTTGAATATTCAGCACTACTAGTAACATCAGTTTTTGTTCATCCTGGGTATGAACCGTTAGCTACATCATCGGGATTTCTCTTAAAATATGAATCATACCCAAAAACTCTTTTAAGTTTATTATCTCTTTGTAATCTACTTGTTACTTTATTACTAATTGGCGAATATGCTCTTGAATCTATTTCACCATTAGCATTAATGTATACATTACTTTCATCTTTTGAAATTAATAAACCTTTAGAAAGATTATTTTCAGCATTATCACTTAATTTATTAAACTTAGATACATCAATATATGTTATTAATCTCAAAAATCTAACATCTTGATTTTGTATTTTTTTAATGTCTTGATATTTTGATTTACCCTGATCTGTTAAAAAATCATATACTTTATCACCATTTAATAATAAATCACGGAATTTTCAAATAATATTAATTAACGCATCACGATTAGGACCATCATTTAATAATCTTGCATAATCATCATCGGTATAATTATCTTTAAGAAATGGTATACCAATATATTTATTTAATGAACCTCTAGCATTTTTTCTAGTTGTATTTCTATGTTCTTCTGTCACTTCAACTGAATTAACATCTGGTACAATTTCTGCTTTATATCCATCGGGATTTGTTATTCCTTTTTCGATATCGTCTCTTGAATCAATTCTATCTGGGGGTATTGTTACATCAGCAGTAAATGACGAAAAGTTTTCAAAAGTAATCTTTTGTTTTGTTGATTTTGGCAATTGAGGCTTAGGAATAGGTTTTGGAGCCGGGGTTGGTGTAGGCTGTGGTGTTGGATTTGGAATTGGTGAAGTTTTCGGAGCCTCTTTCACTTCTGGAGTTGGTTCAGGTTTAGGTTTTGGTTTTAGTTCTGGTTTAATTTCTGGTACAGGAACTGGATTAGGTTTTGGTTCTGGTTTAGGAAGTGGTTTATCTATAATTATCTCTTTAATATTTACATCTGCACCACTAGGGTTTAGATCTTTTAGATTAAGGTTATTTTTAGAAATAAGTTCTTTTTTAAAATTACTTGTAATAGAAAATTTATCAGAAAAGGTGGTATTTGGTATGGAATTATAAATAATACCACTTGATAAAGCTGAACAAGCAACAGATGTACTAACCAAAATTAATGCTAATTTTGTTTTTCTATTTAACATTTTTTTCATTTTATACCTTCTTATGAGAATTCGAATTCTGCTTTTTCATTAGGATCAACTTGTATAACTTTTTTGCCTAACTTCTCTAATTGCTCAAATAATTCTTTATCAGTATTTGGAACCTTAAACTCTGTTTCAGGTCCAAAATTATCTCTTGCTAATGTGATTAATTTTTGCAAATTATCAAGTCCACTTGAATTTAATTTAGTAACACCATTTTTTGAAGTAATTTTAATTTTTCTGGTTTGATTACCATTTCTAAAACTAATTTTACTTCTTGAAAATGGACCTGTATCAATTACACCAAAATTAGCATTATTTAATTCATCAGCATCAATTTCAAAAGTTTCAGAATCGTTATATAAAACAAGTCTTACAAGTTTTCTCGGTTTATTACTTGGTTTTTCAATATCACTAAAAATAAGGTTTCTTAATGATTTTATTTTTGTAACTCTACTTAAATCAAGCCCAACTGGATAACTATTCTCTCCTTCATTTCTATCTGGTTTTAATCCAGCACCTAAACCGCCTTGAAAAACACGTTCATTATTTCTAACCCAATATACCATTCTTAGGCCATTGTTAATTCTTGAAAAATCTTTTCCATCAAAATCAGAATCTTCAAATGCAATATCATCAAATCCTAGACGAGTAGCTACTCTTAATCCAGGTTTATAATCAAAACTAACATTATAATCGATCATATTTACTCAAGCAGTTTTCTTTAATGCTCAAGGATTAATTGACCATCCACCTGCATTAGAGTTACCAGTTGTATATAAAGACAATTCATCAATTTCTTTATCTTCAAGAGCAATTAATGAAGTTGTGTTATGTGTTTCAAAAAATAGTTCTAGTTGTGGGATTTTATCAGGTAGCGCTTTAAAAATATTTATAAATGATTGATTGGCATTATTTCTTCCGATGTTAATAATACGATAACTAGTAATTTCTTTTTTATCTGCCTTTAATTGATTAATTAATTCTAACGTTTTTGCATAACCTGCTTCATTTTCAGCATCAATAGTAAGAATAATACCTTGATTTCTTTTTTTAGGATCTGGAACATCTCTTTTAATCAATTCAAATTTAATTCCATCATTATCACCAATTTTGTATTTGGCATATTCAGGATTCTTAGTTACATCTGTTTTAGTTCAACCTGGATAAGTACCTTCTTCAACACTTTTTCCAGTTCTACCATAGTACGAGTTATAATCAAAAGTTCTAAGTTCACTATTATCTTTTATTAAACGCTCAACTGAACCATTTATTAAAGGAGTTCTTGAATATGAATCTAATTTACCATCTTCTGTAATATAAATATTATCATTATCTGGTTTTATTACATACCCTTGTGATAATTCTCCTTCAAGTTTATCAGAAGTTAAAACAAATTTAGTTATATCAATATATGAAATAATTCTTAAACGTTTAATCTTTTCATTTTTGATCTTCTTTAATTCTGGATAAAGTTTTTTACCTTCATCTGTTAAAAACTCAACTACTTTATCTCCATTATCTAGTAAATTTTTAAATTTTTCTAGAATTTTATCAAAGTAATATATATTAGATGGTGAACTTTCGTAATATCTAGCAAAATTTTCTTCATTTCAGTGAATAGGAGGAGTTCTAAACGCTTCAAATGCACCATCTAAAATACTTTTTCCTAATGCTTGTTGCGCAAATTTCCGATTTTGAGCTTTTAACTCTTCAGTTACTTCAACATATTGAATATCAGGTGCCAATTCACTAATGTATGGCTTACGATTAGCAATTTGTTTTAAAATGTCATTAGGATTATCTTTTCTAGGCGGTACAGGTGTAACGTGAATTCTTACCTTAACATTTCCATAATCAACAATAGCAATAGCAGAATTATCTTTTGGCTCTTCAGCGATAGTTTCAACAGGTGGATTAACAACTGCTGGTTCCTCTTTTTTTATTTCTGGAGCTTTAGGAGCAGGTGTAGGTTCTTTTTTTATTTCTTTTTCAATTTCTTGTTTGGGTAATACAATTGGAGCTTGATTAATTTCAGGCTTTGGTTTTTCTTGTGGTTTGACTTTTTCTAATTCTTTAATATTAATATCTGTAATAGAAGGATCTAAATTAGAAAAATCAAGATTATTTTTTGAAATAAAATTAGGTTTACTTAAATTAAGAATACTAAATCTATTTGAATTGGTATTATCATTAATTTAGTGATAAACGATTGTTGATGCTAGAATGCTTGATGCACTACCAACACCAAAAATTAGTAGAAGATTACGTGCTTTTCGTTTTTTAAAAATCATTTGTCCCCCGCTAAAGTTTAATAATAAGAGAATTCTTATATACGCTTACATAATAGATATATTTTACCATTAAAATAGTTTTTTTCTACTCCAAAAATAATCAACAAACATAACGCTAAAATTATTATTTTATAGTTAAAAACACTATATTATAGCATCTTGAATTCCAGGCTAGTATAAATAAAATTCTTTTTTTTTTTTTTTTTTTGAAAGTAA
The DNA here is from genome assembly GCF_900660545.1 of Mycoplasmopsis cynos. Classification (NCBI taxonomy): domain Bacteria; kingdom Bacillati; phylum Mycoplasmatota; order Mycoplasmoidales; family Metamycoplasmataceae; genus Mycoplasmopsis; species Mycoplasmopsis cynos. The sequence goes on from NZ_LR214986.1 coordinate 716,093, forward strand.
TTTAAGAATTTAAAGAAAAGTTCTACTTTTTAAAAATCTTTGGCTATTTGAAAAAAAAAAAAAAAAAACATAGAAATTTTCGTTCATTTAAACTAATTTTGAACTTATTTAAAAACTATAATTAATATAAATTTGCTTCTATCAAACAAATCATTATTATTTATAATATTTTTCTTTTTCTATTGTTTTTTTCTTGTAAAGTTATTTAAATTACCTACTAAATTTAAATTTTTCTGGGACTTCATCATCTGCAAAACCATTAGGGAATAAATGTGTTTTAATATTTTGAGATTCATAAAGTTTTTTCATCGCTTCACGGTATGAAGCTCCTTCTTTTTGGTCTTTACCACCACCATAAATTAAATCGTATTGAGGTAATTCATAGTTTTTAGAATCACCTTTGAATATGCCTTTGTAGTCATAACCTTGTGATCTAAATGCAACTGCAAGTCCAGCTCCTGCATTTTGGTTTGCAGAGTGAAATACTGCTACTAATTGATTATTTTGATTTCTAATACTTGTTCCGGATGAACCGCCGAATGGTGCATAGTGTTTTGGACTATAGTTTAAACCTACTGAAACTCATTGTTTTCCATCATATTCATGGAATTTAGCGCCGTTTTTAGGTGCTGAAATGAATGCATCTACAATACCAGGTTTATCATTAATTGTTCTATAACCCAAAACATATGATAATCAATTACCATCTTTGTTATTTTTAATACTTACTTGACCATCTTTATTGATTCAAAGCTCGTAGTTGAGTTTTTTGTTTTTGATTTCTTTTTCATCAGCATATTGATCTCATTTGTAGTCAAGGTCAGCACGAGGTCAACCAACTGCATATAATGAGTCGCCATCATATTTTTTCTCACTATCAAGCGGTCTATCAATTTTTTCATAATTGTGCAAGTAGTCTTGAGCAATAAATTCTACTTTGTCATGTTCGCCTTTTAAATTTGCATAATCATTTGTAATAAATTTAGCAATGTTAGATTGAGCAATTTTTAATGAAGATTCATTTCCATTTGCTTTTCTTAAATCATCTTCAATTTTTCTTAAATTAGCAGCAAATTGTTCAGGGGCACCTGGGTTGCCGTATGTACTAAAGTAGTAATTTCCAGCATCATCATTTCCAGATTTTATTTTAGAAAAGTCAATTTCTAAAATAGCAAAGTCAGCAAATTCTTGCTTGTCTTTCAAAAAATCTTGGTGTGATGCATCTAAGTAATCTTTAGGATCCTTACTTAAGTAGTCAGTTGCTGTATAAACAATTTTAATTGGTCACTCTTCTTTTTTAGTTTTACCTAATAAAAAGTTAAATTTTTCAATTCGAAAATCATAACCAGTTGAAGCTAATTGATTTGGATTTGTTATTTGTGTAGTATCTTTCTGCAACCTAGCAATTGAAAAACTATTTGTTTCATTAGTTAATGCTTGAGCAACGTGAAGATTTGTACCGACATATCATTTAGTTGGATATGTTCCTGTTGAATCTAATGCATAGTCCATAATTCAAGCAGTACCAGCTGTTGGAGTAAAAGTATTTGGAATAATTTCTCTTTTGCGAGTATTTTCATCAATATACTCATTTCTAGCAGGGTTAGCAAATTCGATGTGTCATGTTTGTAACGCTTGTCGTAAATATTGCTCATTAAGAATTGTACGTGGATAACCATTGATTTGAAATTTGTTACGTTGGGCACTGTCAATTCATGAAGGACCTATTCCAAATTGCGAACCTTCATTAATGCTAAATCCTTGAAATTTTCCATCTTTATCATATAAAGGGACTGAGAAAGTTTTTAAAAGTCAATTATCAAATGAGTCTAGATTTGCCTGTTTTTCTTTAACAAGCGAATCAAATTTATCTTTTGAATTTTTGTATTGATCATCGGTTATTTCTTTTCTAAGTTTTGAATCACCTGCTCTTTTTCTTAAAGATTCTACTGAAACATCTTCGTCCGGTTTAGTAGCTAGTTGTCTTGATAGTGCTTTAATATAATCTTCATTATCACTTGCAAATCTTTCAGCTTGTGATTTTGCTATATATGCTTTAATAACACTTGGGTTTGAAATTGACTTATTAATTCCTTGGTCAAAAATTCTTTGTGGGTCGTCACCGGTTCTAAAACCTTTAATTATATGTTTTTCTGAAATTTTAACTGTCTCATAACCTCTACGAACTACATCAAATTTAATCTCGACTTCACCTTTAGCTTTGTTTGGTTTTACTTCCTTGATAATTGTAAGATACTTATTTTCTTCATCTTTTCCTTTAACTTGAACAAAAACATCATTTGGACTGTCAATTCCATCAGCATAAATATTAGCTAAGCTACCTTCTCTAACTTCATTCCCTTTAACACTATATTGAAATTGCAAATTATTAATTTCATTATTTAAATTAAGTTGAAGATTAACATTTTCTAAAACCTTATTTAACTTAGTAATATCATCACCAGATTCAGAAAGTTGTTTTTGAATTTCTTCTTTTTGCTCCTTGTTTTTTAAACTTTCAAGCTTTTCGTTGATTAAATTCTTAGCTTCTTCAGGTGTTGAAGCTTGAGTTTTTGAACTACCTGATTGATTTTGTCCTTCTTTTTGCGGGCTGCACGCTGTCAAGCTTAAAGCGATAAGAGAACTACATCCAAATACTAAATTCAATATTTTCTTTCTCATAAATATCTCCTTATTAAATGATCTTTACATCATTTGAAGCAAGTTCAGGGATAAATCCTGATCCTTGAATATATTGTTTTGTTTCATCGCTATCTACATATACTTTGTATCCATCTTTATCTAATTGGTCAGCTCAACGGAATAATGCTTGTAAGTTAGATTTTCCTGAGGCTGTAAGTTGATGTTTATTTCTTGAAGTGATCTTAACTTTTTTAGTTGATTTATCTGAGAACCATATTTTTGTTTTAGGCATTTGTGGCATTTCACTAATCATAATTGTGTCAAATTGACCATCATTCAAGTCATCAACATCAATATTAAAGTACTCACCTTCTGAATAAAGTTTAAGTCGTTTAAGTTTTCTTGTTCCGGCGTTTTTACCTTCAATATCATTAAACTGTAATCCCTTTAACGATCTTATATGTTTTGTTCTTGATAAATCAAGTCCTAATGGTCAGCTATTTCCAGCTTCATTGTGGTCAGGTTTAAGACCTGGCCCAAAACCGCCTTGGAAAAATGGTTCGTTATTTCTTGTTCAATAAGCCAATCTTAAACCATTATTAATTCTTTCAAGACTAGTAATATTACCATTTGAATCAACTGAATAATCACCTTCATCAAAACTTAGTCCATCAAATTTGATTACTGAAGGTGGTATATAGCCTCCAATATAACCGCCTGGGGCATTAAAATCATTAGTATTTACTCATGCAACTTTTCTTAATGCAAGTGGATTTATGGTTCAAATATCGTCATAGATGTTGTTTGATGTTGTATAAAGACCCAACTCATCAATTTCTTTATTTTCAAGTTCAATAAGGTCAGATGTATCAAAACCTTCATAAAATAACTTAAGAAGTTTAATTTTGTCTGGCAAGGCTTTAAGAATTTCTTTAAAGCTTTGACGACCTAGTTTACCCATATTTACAATTTTGTAACCAGTTATATCAATATTTTGTTGTTTAACTTTTTCAATAATATCTTTTGCTTTAGCATATGCATTATTATATGAAGCATCAATTTCTAGAATAATACCTGATTTTGTACCGTCATCTTTTTTAAGTGATTTTAGTTTAACACCAGCATCCGGAAGACCTAATTTATCTTTATATTGACTTGTAACATCAGTATTAGTTCATCCTGGATATTTATCGTTTAAGATATCTGGTCCATTTAGTGGATATCATGTATTAAAATCAAATACACGTCTCTCTTTATTGTCCCGCGAAAGTCTATCGGTTACATTATTGAATCCAGGAGCAGGCGAAAATGCATATGAGTCAATTTCTCCATTTTCATTGATATATGAATTATTTGGATCTAAAGAGTAACCCTTTTCAAGATCTTGATCAACACGTGGTGCTAATTTCGCAAATTTAGATGGATCTAAATTAGAGATAAGTCAAACATTTTTACGTTCTTTATATCCCTCAAGTTCATGTTTTTTCTCTTCAAGCATTCTAAATTTTTCTTTAATTGGTTGTCAAGCTTGATCAGTTTGTTGATCTTTAGGAAGTTTATGGAATTCAGCTGCTTCTGCATATGTTTCTTTATCAAACTTATCATATTCAGCTTGAAAATTCTCAAGATCACTTTTAAATTCTGCAATTTTTTGCTCATATTGATTTTGTGCAGGCTCTTTTAAAAATTCTTTAATTTTAGGTGAATTGAGAAGTCTTAAAAATCTATGAATTAGATTTGAATAGTTATATCGATCATTTTCAGTCATAAATAAAACTTTTGTTAACTTAGCCAATCCTTCTTTTGTGTTTGGATCTAGTTCAGGTTCTTTAATTCATGAATGTAATCTAAAGTCATCAAAGAGTCCTGTTCCACTACCAATCTTTTTAACTTTATCGACTTGGGCTTTTCTTAATTTATCGGTTACTTCAACCGAGATTACTTCGCCGACCGCATTGTTTTGATAAGGTTTTCTATTTGTGATACCTTTTATAATATCGTTTGAACTATAAATTCTTTCTCGCGGCGGTTCAACTATTGCATCAACCTCAACGCCATCGATGATTAATTTTTTATGAACACGATTTAATTTTTCACGTTTTTGTGGTGGTTGTGGTTGAAAAAGGGCTTGGTTTTGCGCTTTTGTATTTTCTTCTTTCTTTTTAATTTCTTCTTTTTGCTTAGGTGGAACTTTTTGTTCTTTAGCAATATTTTCAACTAGCGGATTCACAACTATAGAATCTTGATTAGTTTCAAGCTTTGGATTTTCTTGTGGTTTGACCTTTTCTAATTCTTTAATATTAATATCCGTAATAGAAGGATCTAAATTAGATAAATCAAGATTATTTTTTGAGATAAAATTAGGTTTTCTTAAATTAAAAATACTAAACTTATTTGAATTGGTATTATCATTAATTGAGCGATAAACTATTGTTGATGCTAGAATGCTTGATGCACTACCAACACCAAAAATTAGTAGAATATTACGTGCTTTTCGTTTTTTAAAAATCATTTGTACCTCCGCTAAAGTTTGCTAAATATAAGAGATTTCTTATATTTTTACATAATAAATATATTTTATCATTAAAACGACATTTTTTTGTTTGAAAAATAGTTGATAGGCATAGCAAGAAATTTATTATTTTCCAGTAAATAGTACTAGAATAAGTCATTTTAATCACATATCTAATATAGACAAAATGTCTTTTTTTTTTTTTTTTTCAAAAGTATTTTAAGAATTTAATAAAAATTTTGACTTTTGAAAAGTTCTTGATTATTTGAAAAACATTTTTTAAGAAATATTTAATATTAAAATATCTTTTTTAAAGATAAAATGATCTATAAATTTAGATTAAATTAATATAATGATTATAAATATTAATAAAAAGAAGTGTTTTATACATTAATTTTTATAATTTATATGAATATTTAAAAATGTCTAATATCTTTTTTGATATTAGACATTAAAATTAAATAGATTTTATCTTTTGTATTAATTCATCAATTTGATTTATTGAACCTAATTCTAGCAAGTAATTTAATTGAGCAATATATGCTTTATATAATGAGTTTTTACCTAAGTTATGCTTAATTTCGGTGTTATATTTATGTTCTATTTCAGAAATTATTTTCTTTACTTCCAATGCTTTTTTATCCAAATCTATACTTTCTTGTTTTTTAAAAATATAAGTTTTTAGTTTTTTAGCATCTTCTGAAAAAACATTAACAATAAGTTTTTGATTAATTAAGGTCGATGTTATTTTTGAATTATTATTAGTAGTAAATATAAACTTAGTTAAATCTTTATTATCTGGAACAAGGTATTCAAATCTATCAGGATTAAATTCGTTATAGGCTCTATCATCATATTTAACTTCAATTAAAGGATCATTATTTTCAGCTGGGATTAATCTATCAACCTGCATTTCATAAATAATAATACCATTTTTATTAGTTGGCACATCCATTGTAATTCTAATTGCTGTCGCTTTAATTGGTCTAGTAAATTCAAATAATGTTCCATTTGTATCATTTGCTTTAATTATTGGTTTTGACTTTAATTCTATTGACTTTCATTTAGCATTATCTTTTAAATTAGATGAACTTTCATCAATATGCCCTAATTTTTCGTTTTCCGGTAAATTAGTTATTTCTTGATCAAAGTATTCAAATGAATAATTAGTTGGAACAGTAGTTCCAGAGTCCTCGCCAAATCAAATTTTTACTCTATCAAACATTTCTGGTTTAATAACTCCACCACGAGCAAAAATAATACCAACTGAATCCTTTTGTCTTTTTGAGGCATTATTTTGTCAGTTAGATCATTTATTTCGAGTTGCTGAATTTGTTTCAATAGTAGCATCATTTATTTTTGAAATTCTATCATTTGATGCCTTATCAATATCATTTGTAAAACTTGCAAAAGCAGCTGGGTAATTAAAACCAGTTACTTGTTTTGAAATATTAATTGATTTAGAAATATCTTTTGAAGCAATTCTGATATGAGCTTTTGCTTTTAGATTAATTCCTTCAATTGTTCCTTCTTTAACTATTAAACCGATCTTATCAAATTCATTTTCTTTAAATGGTTCTCATTTAACAGACTTAACATTCTTATTTCCTAATGAATCAATTACCATTACATTTTCAGGTAATCCTTGATATGGTTCAAATCCTTGAATAGTTGCAAGTGTTACATCTTCAACACCAATATATTCTAACACTTGGATACTTGAATAAACTTTTTGGCCTTCTTCTGTTTCGCCTTCATAAATAAAAAATCCTGTTTTTGTAGCTACTTGCGGTACATTTTGTCATCTTACTAATAGCTTTCTTTTGCTTAATTCATTTGGGTATTTCAAATCAATATAACCTGGAAGATTAATTTTTTCGCCCTTAAAAATAGTTAAATTATATAACGAAGCTGTTTCAATATTTTTATCTTTTGGTGGTAATTCTATAAAATTAACGGTAGTAGGTTCAGAAATATATTTTTTACCTTTATAAGTAGCTTCAACAAATACTTTTAGATCTCTAGTTGAATGTTCAGCAAAAATAATGTCTTTTTTGTAATTAAAATAAATATTTTCAGCACTTTGATCTTCAAGTTTAATTTTAAAATCATTCAAATCCATTACGGTAATTTTTTGACCATTTTCTAGTTCAATATCAAACATTAATCTTGTTGCTGAGCCAACATAAATTGGATCAATGATAACTTTAAATTTTTTAATTTTATCAGTCATCAATGTATGTTCATATTCATAAACAGTTTTTTCACCATTTTCAGATGTTAAAATTGCTTTATACACGCGATGAGATTCATCAATATCATAAATGATTGTTTGTAAGTGAGATTTGTCTCTTTGAAATTGCTTAAATTGAACAGCAGGAAAACCTTTTATAAATTCTGATGATCCAGAATACTTATATACATCAGGTTTAAATTCAGATAACTGATTAAGACCTACAGTAATTTCTGATAATTTTCTAGTTTCATCTTTTATCGGCAATAAACTTGATCCATAAACTTTTAATTCGACAAAACCAGTAACATAATATGTACTGCTTGACTTTGAGCGATTTGTAATAGTTAATTTAATATATTTAGCTTTTGGAACTTTATTGAAGCTTATTATATTTTCATATGTTTCTTCATTAGCAATAAATTTATCCTTATTTGACTGGTTTGTTACCGGAGTGAAAGTTTGATTATCTGAACTAGTTGAAATTTCAATTAAAGCTGGTCCATCTTTATGTGTGTTTCGATCACTGAAAAAATGAATTCCAATTGCTTGAACATCTTGAGGTTGATCTAAAGTAATAGTAAAATCATTCTTTTGATCATTAGCATTATTGGAGTTGCTTCAATTAGTTCATCTTTTTCCATGATCAATTTTTCCATCAATTGCATTTTGTGCAAAATCATTACCTTGTTGATATGAAGCGTTCGCGGTAGTCTTTCCGATTTGAACATATTGTTTATTAATATCATAAATTTCATATTTATGAATAATTCTTATATATGCATTAACTTCTTTTTGAGGATGGCTTGCTAAATGACCTTTTATTTTAACTTCACCGCCTTTTTTAGTGACTTTTTCAGTTGAAATCTTTGAAATATCCTCTCAAACAACATCTTCTAAAATTGAACCAAATTTTGAATATAACGTAACTTTTTGCGGAAGTTTAATAGGATCATTAACACCAATTGTATTGAATATTTCTTCAACATAATATGTTTGTTCAAAATCAATTACATGAACATTAAAAATTAATTCAACTCCATCAACTTTAACTTTAATAGGATATGTTCCAGGGGTACTTGTTTTAACATTTGCTGAATCTAAAACAACGTCCGTTTCATTGATTTTCCCATCTGAATATACAACTTTTAGTTTCTTTGGAAGTTTTAACTCATTATTTTTAAGGACTACATAATTATTATTTTCAAAACCTAATGGAATAATATTAGTATTTTCATTTTTTGAACTAATTAAATTAATAGATGTTGAACTTAAACCAGTTGAACTAGCTTCAAGTCCAATTAAACCGGCAGTTTTAGTTGACTGAATAATTACTAATGCTTTACCATTAAACAATTTTCTTTTTCATGAACCATCATTTTGTGCTTTATAGCGCTCTCTTGAAAGAGCGTCCCCATTATCGACACCAACTATTTTTCCTTGACCCTTTAAATTAAAATTAATTAAGTTATTAGCAAATGGATTTTCATTTCCATTATCATCAATTGCTAAAACATGAACATAAACCAATGAAGTTCCATCAGCCTTAACAACAGTTTTTTCTGGTATTAATTTAATTTTAGTTGGTTTGTCAGCTCTTTTGATTGTATCAACTGCGACTTTTTTATCATTTTCATCATATGCTTCAGCGACTATAGTACTATTTTTATATTTTTCATAATCTACTTCAAACTTAAGATAAAGCTCATTTGAATTTTCGCCTTCTTGATATTTAATTTTTTCACCTTTTTCATTTGTATAATTTGTTTCTTTAACATTAAATGTCTTTGATTCTAAAAGCTCACCATCAACTTTAAGAAGGACCTTTCTGGCGTTCGAATAAATTCTTAAGGTTATTTTTCCATTTTTGATAACAAAATCTCTTTTAGTTTTATCATCTCATGTTCAATGTGGAGCAATTTTAACCATCGGATGTTCTTTAACATCTAGTCATTGAGATTGATATAAATAATAATCCATTTTTGGAAATCCGGCTGTGTCAACGATACCAAAGTATGAACTTTTTGGCTCATCATTGCCTTTTTTTCCATGTCAAGGAGTTGGTTCACCAATGTAATCAAATCCAGTTCAAATGAATTGACCAGCATATCATTTATTATCACGATCAAATTTTCAAGATTCAGTTGCAGTTTTTCCTCAGCCTACTCTATTATTTCCATAATCACTTTGTTGCTTTCCATAATGCGAATTTATATTTGTGCCATTATCATATTTTTCAGGTTCATATCAAACACCTCTTGATTTAACTGCAGAAGATGTTTCTGAACCATAAATTTTTCAGTCAGGATGTATTTTATGTAATCATTCAGCATTATTTTCTGAGTAATTCATACCAACTGTATCTAGTTTTTCTGAAGCATTTGCCACATTTTGATTTTGTCCATTACCAAATCTATATTTGTCATTACCTCAAGTAACATATCTAGTGGTATCGATTTCTTTAACTCATTTAACTAAATTTTGTGTTGTTTGAGTTCCTTTAACTTCTTCAGATTCTGCTATCTCATTACCAATTGACCACATAAATATAGCAGGAGAATTAATTTTTGACCTTACCATTTGTTTAATATCAAATTCAGCTCAACTTTGGTTATTTATAGCTTTTGGATGTGTTGATTTTTGTTCAAAGAATCTATGATAATCTTGTGACTTTTTACCTTTATATCAAGTATCAAAAGCCTCATCAATTAATAATAAACCAAGTTCTTCACATATATGAACAAGTTTTTGATCAGATGGATTATGAGTTGATCTTATTGCATTAACACCCATTTCTTTTAAAATTTTCATTTGACGATAAATAGCGTCATAACTAGCAACAGCACCTAAGGCACCTTGATCATTGTGCATTGAAACACCATGCAGTTTTAATCATTTACCATTTAATGAAAATCCATCATTGCTTGTTCAATTTGTGAATCTATATCCGTATCTTTGAACATCTTTGTCAACTATCTCTTCTCTTCCGTCTACAACTTTAATAATTTCGGATGTTAAAGTGTATAAATTTGGATTTTTAATATCCCAAAGTTTAACATTATCAATTTTAAAATCAAGATTTTTTTCAATTGAAGTACCTTTTTCAAGTTCAAATGGACTAGAAGTTATTTCTTTCACAACCTTTTCATCGCTAAAAGTTTTAATAGTTTGTCTTATCTTAAGTGTTGCTTTTTGATTTGTTTCATTTACAATTTTATATTTAGCAGTAGAATCTATATTTTTAACATTATCTTTTGTTAAATTTTTATGAGTAATTACTACGCCATACTCATCAATATGCAATTTATTTTTAACTGATAAAGTTACATCACGGTAAATTCCAGAACCAGAGTATCATCTAGATGAATCTGTTAAATTTTTTGCTCTTAATGCAATTACATTATTTTTAGGATCATCAAAATTAAGAAATTTAGATAAATCATAAGTAAACTCTTGATAACCAGATGGATAATTACCTACTAATGCTCCATTAACATAAACCTCAGAATCCATATAAACGCCACCAAAGTGAATTAATACTTGTTTATCTTTTCATTCTTTTTTAACTTCAAACGTTTTTCTATATCAAGCATTTCCACCTTCTAATGCTCCTCACTCATTAGAAATATTTGGGCTAAAATCATTATAAATTGATCAGTCATATGGTAAATCAATATTTGTTAAAGTATTTTCATCAAAATTGTTGTTTTTAATTGATGTGATATTTGAGGATGTTTCTTTTGCAAATTTCCAATTTAAATTAAAGTTAATATTTCGTTCATCATTTACTTCGGTCACTGAATTTTCTTGTTCATTAATACTATCAATTCCATTACTTATGTGTCTAAAACCTGAAAATTCTTTACTAAAGATATAATCTTTATTAAATTTATTACTATGTAAAGTTATTTCGATTATAACCCTATTTTCACTATTATTAATAGTTTTAGGCTTAATATCTTTAATAATAACATCATCATCATCATTTAATGTTGTTTTAGTTTTTAAATCTTTTAAAAAATCAACTAAAAATACATTAGATAATTCTTTATAACCAAAATCTATTTTCATTTTTGACTCTTGAAAATTTTCTTTTTCTTTTAGATTTCCTTGAGCTCCATTATTTGTATCTTTTTTACCTTGATTACAAGAAATTACAATTGCAGGTATTGAAAAAATACTACTAGATAATGCTAATATAATTAATTTCTTTTTCTTAAACATAAATACCTCACAGTTTAATATTACTAGTCAATTATATAATACTGTTGCTACAAAAACACTTTTGAATAAAAAATTCAAAAATAAGCAATACAATAAGCAAAATTTTATTTTTTTAGTTATTAAACATTTCATTAACTTAATAAATAAAAATAAATAAAAAACTAAAATACATAAATGTAACTTTCCAATATTAACAATCAAAATAACTAAGCATCCTTGGTTTAAGCTTTGAGAATCTTCACGCTGATGAAGGGCGATGAGGGAGTTTAACAAACTAAATAATTTAGAAATCTTATTTTGTTCTATCAAATTTGTCGATTTTAACTGAATATTATTAAGTTCATTTAAATTAATGCTTTTACCAACTCTCAAGCCATAAGAAATTGAACTTAATTTGTCAATAAATGATTTGGATTTAAGAATAAAAGTTCAAAACTTGTCATCATTATTTTCTTTATTTATAAAATCTACAACACTATAAGCAGGAGAGGTAACTCCTAAAATTGCGGAATGTGCTAAACCAGAATCATATGATGATAAGTGTATAACAAATTGCCCAGGTTCAACAAGTTTATATTTAATAATATTATCCAAATTAAACTGAACATTAAAGTTAATATCCTGTCTTTTTTGCATTCCATTTTCTTTTGTCGCTGCAAGAATAGGTAAATTTTTGAAACCTTTTTTACACACAAAACGAAACAATAAATTAAACCTTTCCTGTTCTCAAACGTTTGTCATTTTTGTTAATGCAGCTGGTAAAATTGTCAAATTTTTGCCAACAATCATCATCTGGAAAAGTGATTTTTTGAAATTTTTGAGAATTTTTAACTCACGCTGATGAAGGGTGATGAGGGTGTTTAAATGTTTAAATATTGCTCTTATCCTTTTCATTTCATGAAAACCGCACAATATAATATTTTTATTTTGAACAAAATTAATGTAGTGTCTAGCATGTCCAAAATTTTCAAGTTTTACACTTAACATAATTAAAAATAAGGAGTAAACATCAAACATTGTATTTTTATTAATTAGTATTTTAATAGCACTTGATTTAACTAAAAAAGGAAAATTAACATATTTAAAATCTTGAGTAAAATCATCAAAAATAATACATTCCTTATCAAAAGTATTTGTTTCATTTGAATAGCCTAAAATAAATGATTTATTAGCTGTTAAAACCGGATTTTTCCCAGATTCCGGTATTTCATCATATCTTGTATAAAAATTATCAGGCCTAATATAATTCAATAAATTCCCCAACCTTTCCTGTTCTCAAACGTTTGTCATTTTTGTTAATGTAGTTGATAAAATTGTCAAATTTTTGCCAACAATCATATTCTGGAAAAGTGATTTTTTGAAGTTTTTGAGAATTTTTAACTCACGCTGATGAAGGGTGATGAGGGAGTTTATGTTGTTAAAAAGGTGACCTAATTTATCTTCTTCTTTAAAGTTAGGATGAACAATTTTTAAATCACTAAGCATATCATATACGATATATGGAATACTTCCCCTGCGAGCTTCATCATTAATTTTTTTAGGTAATAAAGTAAATAATAAATAATACAAAAATACTCTATTAATTCCTATTTTAGTTAATACATAAGTCCTTTGATATGCATTAAAAAAATTATCGGCTAAATGTAAATAACCCATAGATGCACCATTACCAGCAACTGTTATTGCGGGTCCTTTAAATGCATATGAATTTATTTTAAACTTCTCAATTCCTGAAGTATAAAAATCATATTTACCGCACTCAACCATAGCATTAGCATTTAACTTTCCTGTACTAATTTCACATAAATTCCCCAGCCTTTCCTGTTCTCAAACGTTTGTCATTTTTGTTAATGTAGTTGGTAAAATTGCCAAATTTTTACCAACAATCATCTTCTGAAAAAGTGATTTTTGAAGTTTTTGAGAAATATCTAAACTATATTGAAGAACATATTTTATGTTTCTGGTGTCGATTTAATTCATAATATATCTTATGTGTTAAATTGTGATAAAAATACATGCATCACAAAAATTGTAATTCAATTAACAATGATCAATTCTTCTTAAAAAACATATTCTAAACATTAATTAAATACTAATAAGACAATATTTAGTAATATTTGTACCTAACAAGTTATTCAATTATTAAAACAGTATAGTTCAATTACAATGTTTTTCTAATATTCATTCCACTATTACAAAATCCTACAATAGTTAGAATAACAATAAGTCATCAAGATAAAATTTAAAAAAGATGCACTATAATTAAAACTATTTGATTTAATATGTATTATTCCAATAAAACACATAATATCATTCCGATGTCATTAATATTGTTCCGATAAAATGTTATAATAAAATAATTAGGAGAGTAATTTATGTTTATAACTGCAAAACAAGCCTCAACGAAATGGAAAATTTCCGATAGAAGGGTAAGAATTTTATGTGCCGAAGGTAAAGTAACTGGAGCTTATCAAGAAGGAAGAATTTGAAAAATACCAATTAATGCCACCAAACCTAATGACGGTCGTTACAAAACAAATGAAAGCCTTTTATCGCAAATAGACCGAAAAAAAGAAGAACTCGATAGAATGAGGCCTTTCACAGAAGGGGAATTAGCAAGACTGAATGAAGAATTTACTATTGAATATACATATAATTCAAACGCTATCGAAGGGAACTCATTAACCTTAAGAGAAACTGATTTAGTATTAAAAGGTCTTACCATAAATAAAAAGCCACTAAAAGATCATATGGAGGCAATTGGACACAAGGAGGCTTTTGATTTTGTAAGTGAACTCGTAAAAAGAAAAAGTGAAATTAATGAGGGAATAATTAAACAAATCCATTATCTAGTTCTTGCTGATAAAAAAGACGATAGAGGTATTTATCGAAGAGTCCCTGTTCGTATAATGGGTGCTGCTCATGAACCAGTACAGCCTTACTTGATTGAACCTAAAATGGAAGAGCTTTTAAAGAATTATTTATCTAGTAAAGAACATATTGTTACAAAGCTAGCTAAATTTCACATTGAATTTGAAGCAATCCACCCATTTATTGATGGAAATGGAAGAACAGGAAGACTTCTTGTAAATCTTGAATTAATGAAAGCGGGATATCCACCTATTGATATAAAATTTACAGATAGAATTGCCTATTATAATGCATTTGATGAATATCATATGAAACATAGTTTAAAAGCAATGGAGGTTTTATTCGCTAAGTATATCAATGAAAAATTAGATATATATTTAAAAATGCTGCAAGATTAAAATAAATTTCACTTAAACACAATATTTTAAAAAATAAAAATTGGATAAAGTGCTTAGGCAATACCAAAATACTTTATCCAATTTTTAATTATTTTCTCTTTAGTATTTTAAATCTTTTTTTAACTTTTAACATTTTATTATGTAAAAACAAAAAAACTAAAAAAGAAAAATTTTTAAGGATAATGTTTTATTTATATTTTTTGAGTTTTTTACAGCGAAATTAATAAATAATACTATAATTAAGATATAAAAATAAAGGTAATTTAATTTAAAAGGAGTACAAATGGCGAAAAATCTTGAAAATAATCAAGACTTTATCAAAATGAGCAAGCAAAAACTTGCTAATAAAATATGATCTGCTGCTAACGAACTTAGATCACAGTTAGATGTCACAGAATATGACAAAATTATATTAGGTTTAATATTTTATAAATACTTATCATCAAAGCAAACTGAAACATTAATTGATAAAAATGGCGATTATCAACTATGTCAAAAAAATGATGAAAAATCAAATAATAATGAATGTTACTTATACATAGAAGATCTTACAAAAGGTGAAAATCCTGATCAAATTGTTGATAGCTTAAAAGAAAATTTAGGTTTTTATATACCATATGAATATTTATTTTCATCATGAAATAAAAAAGAATTTCGTAGTAAATTTGATCGAAACTATATTATCGAATCAATTAATCACTTTAATAGTGAAATAGAAAATATTAACCAACAGAATTCATTATATAAAAACATATTTGATGAATTTTATCTTTCAATTCAAAAGGTCAAAAATGAAGATAGCATCAAAAAGGTTGTTAGAATTATTGATGAAATTCCAACTAAAAAACAAGATTATGATGTATTAGGTTTTATTTATCAATATTTAATTGGTGAGTTTGCCTCAACAGCAGGTAAAAAAGCTGGGGAATTTTACACACCACTTGAAGCCGGGATTCTAATGTCTGAAATAATTTCATTCCATCTTAGTAAATTTACATATGATAAAGATGATTTAATTAGAATATATGACCCCACAGCCGGTTCTGGTTCTTTATTAATTAGAGTTGCAGAAAAATTCCAAAAACATATGAATGAATTACATCATGATATTAGAATTAAATATATTGCACAAGAAATTCTACCAACCTCATTTAAGACATTGAGTATGAACTTAATTATGCATAATATTCCACCACAATTAATAAACATTAGAGAAGCTGATACCTTAGAAGATGATTGACCAACAGAAAGTAACGGAGATAAAAAAGTTAAAGCTATTGTAGCAAATCCACCTTATTCTCATCTTTGAAAACCTGATAATAAAATAAATGATCCAAGATTCCAATCATATGGTCTTGCTCCAAAATCAAAAGCTGATTATGCCTTTTTATTACATAGTTTATACCATTTAGATAAAGATGGAATAATGGCAATAGTTTTACCTCACGGAGTTTTATTTAGAGGCGGTTCTGAATATGAAATTAGAAAATCATTAATCAAAAAACAAAAAATTGATACCATTATTGGACTTCCTAATAATATGTTTATGGGTACTGGTATTTCAACTATAATAATGATTCTTAAAGAAAACAAAACTACTGACGACATTATGTTTGTTGATGGTTCTAAACTTTTTTCAAAAGATGGAAATAAAAATAAACTTGATAGATCACATATTATCAAAATATCAGATGTTGTTAATAACAGAATTGAAAAAGATGGATTTTCAAGAATTGTTTCGCTTAAAGAAGTTGAGGAAAATGACTACAATCTAAATATTTCAAGATATATAGATAATTATGATAAAGATGAAATTCATGACTTATATTCAACAATGTATGGTGGAGTATCTGACCAAGAAATTTCGGTTTTAAATCCATTTTGAAATAAGTTTATTGGTTTAAAAGAAAAACTTATTTCAAAAAGACCTGACGGATATAATCTTTTAAATCTAAAAAATGATGATTTAGTAAATACAGTAAAAAATGATTCATATGTAAAAGAGTTTATTAAAGAAAATAAAGACATTGCAAATTTAATTATCGAGTTTATTAAGAAAAATATTCCTTCATATGAAAATATTAATGAAATTAATGTTTATAACTTTGAAAGTAATTTCGAAGAATTTATATTAAATATTAAAGATAATGCCTTTATTGAAAAATATGACATATATCAAGTAGCGATTGAAAAATTCGAGATTATTAAAGAGGATATTGAAATAATTCAAAATTATCAAAATGATAATATCTCAATTTCAGAAATTCTTATTCAAGAAAAAAATATTGAAAATAATAAAAATGGCACTCTAGTCAATTGAGATGCTCGCTTAATAGGCAAGGAATTTATTATTGAGAAATTTTTTGTTAATGAATTAAATGAAATAAAAAAATTAAAATACAATATCGATTCAATAGAAAGCGAAATTAAAGAAACATTTGAATCAATTGATGAAGAAGAAAAAGATCTACCTATATTTAAAGAAAATGGTTTTGATAATAAAGAATTATCAAAACAAGTTGCTATTTTAAAGAAGGATAAATATGCATTAGATAATCTTGAATTAGCCGACAAACTTATTCATGTTTATAATTTAAACAACGAACTTAAAAATTTAAAAGACTTACTCAAAATAAATGAGTTCGAATTATTAAACGCCTCTCTTGAAAAATACGATTCACTAGATAAAACTACATTTTATGATCTTTTATTTTACAAATGAACTAATAACATCACTGAAAAAATTATTGAACTAGTTAATAAAGTAATTGATTCATTTATAAATAAAATAGAAAAATTATTTAACAAGTACTTAAATACATTAAATGAAATAAATGAAGAAATTAGCAAAAACGAATCAGAATTGGTCAAACTTCTCGCTGATCTAAAAGCAGATGAATATGATCAAAAAGCCATTAATGAATTAATCACAATTTTAGGTGGTAATAAAAATGAGCAAAAATAATATGGTTCCATCAATCAGATTTAAGGAATTTACTAACGCTTGAGAACAGGAAAGGTTGGGGAATTTATTAATTCCAAAACGTGAAAAAAATATTAACGGATATGAATTGGAGAGCTTTTCTATTTCAAATAAGCATGGTTTTATTAGTCAAAATGAGTTTTTTAGAAATGGCGGAATAGCGATAAGTGCTGATAAAAGAAACTCAATTTTAGTTAAGAATAACTATTTTGCATATAATCCAGCTAGAATTAATATTGGTTCTATTGGATTATATAAATCTAGTAAAATAGGCCTTGTAAGTCCTTTATATGAAGTTTTTGTTTCAAACGATTTAGTCAATAATGATTGATTATTTATTTGGTTTAAATCAAAACACTTCAATAAAATTGTAGAAAGAAAGAAGGCCGGAAGTGTAAGACAAACCATCAATTTAAATGATATTAGCGATGATCAAATAATAATTCCTTCTTTTTATGAGCAATGCAACATTGCTACTACTTTTCAGTCTTTAAACTCCCTCATCACCCTTCATCAGCGTAAGTTAAATGCCTTAGAAAATCTCAAAAAAACCTTATTAGAAAAGATGTTTCCAAGCGAAAATTCTGTTTTTCCATCAATTAGATTTAAGGAATTTACTAACGCTTGAGAACAGGAAAGGCTGGGGAACGTAGGTGACTTTAAGAGTAGTTCAGTTGATAAAATTATTAGGAAAAATGATTTATCTATATTCTTGTTAAATTTTATGGATGTTTATAAAGGTGTGAAAATAACTTCAAAGAATTTAAGAATTAATACAGCAAATAAAAGCCAAATAAGTTCATTTAATATTTTAAAATCTGATGTATTTTTTACACCTTCATCTGAAACTCGGAATGATTTAGGTTTTGCAAAAACGGCATTAGAAACAATAGAACAAGGAGTTTTTTCATATCATTTAATTAGATATAGACAAAAAAATAAAACTTTTTATGAATCATTTATTGACTATATTGTAAGGACTTCTAGATATAGAATAATATTTTATAAAGAAGCTGTCGGCGCTCAAAGATATGTATTAAGTATAAAAACTTTTAATAACACAGTAATTCCAAAACCAACTATTCAAGAACAAGAAAGAATTGTATTTTTATTAAATATTATCGACTCCCTAATCACCCTTCATCAGCGTAAGTTAAATGCCTTAGAAAATCTCAAAAAAACCTTATTAGAAAAAATGTTTGTATAGGAAAAATATGTCAAAACTTAATTTTAACAATGTAAATTTTAAAAATGAAGCTGAATTCGAAGAAAGTGTTACAAAACTTTTATTAGATAATGGTTGAAAGAATCGAAGCTTTGGTGAATTAAATATTGATAATGAATTAAATAATGTTACTGAATATGATTTGAAATTAAATTGATTACGCATCTTAAATTATAATAATGTAGATAAGCTTGATGGAAAGCCAATTACCGAAAAAGAATTAGATTTATTAATAAATGAAATTGAATCTAAACAAAATGTAGCTCAAGTTAATAGCGATATCATAAAACCTAATCAAGGACTGCAATTAAAAAGAGAACAAAAAATAATTCCTTTAACATTAATTCACAAAGAACAATTAAATAATGATGGTGGTAAAAACTATTTTCAAATCGCAAGACAAGTTAGAATCAATAATAGCAATAACGTTCAAAAAAGAAGTGATATTTTTTTACTAATAAATGGGATACCGTTTATTCATATTGAATTAAAAGATGCGGATAAGAATATTGTTAATGCAAAAAATCAATTGACTAATTATAATAAAAATATTTATAATGGTATCTTTAAATTCATACATATAGTAGTTGCAATGAATCCATTAAAAATGGAATATTCACCAAGAAATAGGGAATTAAAATTTATTAATTGGTATGATGAAACTAATAAAAATGAAATTAATAATTGAGTTGATGTTGTTAAGAACTTTTTATCTATTCCAATGGCATTAGAATTAATTTGTGACTATACCATTCCTGATGGTAATGAATTAAAAATTTTAAGAAGTTATCAATACTATGCTGTTAAAAAAATACTAGATAAGATTAAAAAAACAGATCTTTTTGCAGCTGAAAATGATAAGCCTATTAAAGGAGGTTTCATTTGACATGCAACAGGTTCAGGAAAGACCTTTACTAGTTTTAAAACTAGTTCATTAATAATTGAACATAATCTTGCTGATTTAGTAATATTTGTGGCTGATAGAATTGAACTAGTGGATCAAACCTATAATGAGTTTGTAAAGCATAATAAAATGGTTACAAATGTTTCAAGTACTAAAGACTTACAAAATAAAACAAGAAAAAATGAACATCAACCAATAATAGTAACATCAATTCAGAAATTAGATCGTATCAAAGAAGAACACAAAGATATTCTTGATAAAAAAAGAATTGTTTTAATTTTTGATGAGGCTCATCGCAGTACTTTTGGACAAATGATGAGCAAAATCAAAAATACCTTTAATAAAAAAACTATAATTTTCGGTTTTACTGGGACTCCTATTTTCGATGAAACGCCTAATACATATGATATTTTTGGTGAAAAACTACATAGTTATACCTTAGGTGATGCAATAGTGCAAGAAAAAGTATTAAAATTCAGTTGTAAATATAATATTTTTGAAGATTTATATAAATGAGCATTCAATTGTAATGTTGATAATAAACAAAAAGATTGTTCTGATACATTAAATTCTCTTAATAGCACTAAGTTAAAACAAGAGTTATCAGAATTAAAGAATAATGTAAAATATGAAGCTACTAAAAAAATAGAAGAATTTAATGAAAAATCAGATAATTTGGATAAATTAATCGAATTAGAAAAAGAAATTAATTATATTTATAAAACTGATTTATACAAAAATCTTGTCGTTGAAAGCATTTTAAATGATTGATATGATTTAGAAAAATCAAAAGATTTTAAATATAAATTTTCTTCAATTTTAGCTACTTCAAGTATTGATGATGCAATAAAATACTTTCGCATATTTAATAATTACATAAATAATCTTGATATAAATGATAAAAAACGTAAATTTAAATTTACTGCCTTATTTACAAAATCATTAGATAGCGATGAATCACCACAAAAACTTGAAAAACTAGAGGAAATATTTAAAGAAATATATAAAAAATACGAACAAGATTTTGGATCTAAAATCATTAATCAAAATGAAGAACATGAATTGTTTAAAAAAGATGTTTCTCAAAGATTAAAAAGAATTAATATAGATGAAAACGATGATTCAAAAGCTTTAAATCTATTAATAGTTGTTAATCAAATGCTAACTGGTTTTGATTCAAAATATATTCAAACAGTATATTTTGATAAATTTCAAGAATCACAAAATCTAGTTCAAAGTGTTTCAAGAACTAATAGAAAATATGACATTAATAAAGAGTTTGGTAGAGCACATTTTTATAAATTGCCATACCACATGAAAAAAAATGTTGAAGAGGCTTTTAGAAAATATGCTTATGAAAATTTAACAGAAATTACCGTATCTGATATATCAGTTTTAATAAATGTAATAAAATCAAAATATAAAGAAGTCGAAAAATTATTTAAAGAATTAAATATTAGTTGATTTAAAAATATTGAATCATTTGACACCGATGATATAAATAAAACTACGGATCTTCGAAAATCATATAATCATTTATGTGAAATTAAACGTATAATGAACTCATTAAATTTATTAAGTTTCAAGTGAGAAGAAAATGGAAAATTAATGCCTTTTGATCAAGAAGTAGCTAAGAGAATTGATGTAAAAATATATGAAATTGGGTCTATTTTAGCCAATATTGATTCAACTAATTGTGGTAATCCTCTTGATGATGATCTTAAATTCTATAATGATGAAGTTTTAAGGGATATTCAGGCACGCAAAAAGCAAGAACTTTATGATAAGGATTTTTTCGCAAACCTTGAATGAGAATTAAGAACATGTGAATCAATATCTCTTGTTTTAAGTAAGTATTGCATTAAATATCATAATTGAATTAAAGAATGATATAACCTTTATCGCAATAATGATAAAATTAGTTTATATGACTTTTTAGAACTTAAAAAGCAAGAAGATAAACAAGAAATTCTTGATGAATTAGCTATTTATGGAATTGGAAAAGAAATTGTTGATGAATTTATAAATAATTACTATATAGATATTGAAGAAGATATTAATAAAAACAATAATTTTGAAGACCACATTTGATCAAAAGTTAAATCATCAAATGGTCCAAAATATAAATTAAGAAATCCAATTATTGAACTTATAAAACAATACAAAGAAAAATAATAGAACTAATTAAAGTTCTATTATTTTTATAGCGTGGGCATTTAAATTTTAATTTAAACTTGATATTGAACGCATAACTACATCAATATCTTTATTTTCTAACTCATTAATAATATGCAAGTATATTCTCTCTGTAGTATTCATACTAGAATGACCAAGTCTTTTAGCAACAGAAGCAATAGATACGCCTGCATACAATAATATTGATGCGTGCGTATGTCTCAATCCATGAATGGTTATAATAGGAATATTTGCTGATTTACATCTTCTACTAAGAGTATCATTTATAGTGGAATTATAAATTTTTTCTTTAAACAAAAATATTGGCTTATTACTTGGCAGGTCTTTAATGAGACCTGAAAATTGTGATATAGTTAATCAATCTAATGGAACCTTTCTAATTGATGACTTATTTTTAGTTGGTAAAAAACCTCCATTTTCTTTATAATTCCATGTCTTAGATATATTTAAAGTTTGTTTTGAAAAATCAAAGTCCTCAGGTGTAATTGCAATAGCTTCTGAAAAGCGCAAACCAGTTTTAGCTATTAAAAGTAATAGTCAATCAGAATTTAATTTTTCTTTTAATTTTAATGTTTTTAAAAGTAATTGTAATTCAAATTGACTTAAATATTTCTTGGCTTTTTTCTTAGGTGGTTTACCCTTTACGACAACCTTTCTTGTTGGATCATTATCTATTAAGCCCTCATCAAAGGCATCTAGTAATGAACTTTTTAAATGGTGATGAAAATCCATCGTTGTCTGTCTTTCATGAAACATGGCATAGTCATTTAGAATTTTTTGATATTCCATTCTATTGATGTCACAAAGTTTTAAATTAGGTGCTAACTTTATTATTCAATCTAGCGATAATTCATATTTTTTAAAACTAACACTTCTAATTGAACCTTTCTTATATACATAAATTCAATTTTGAAAATATTTATAAAACAAAATTTCTGATTTTTTTCTCATTTTCCCTCCGAAATTGCCCACGCTGATGAAGGGTGATGAGGGAGTAAATTTTATTGAATAGCTTATTTATTTTGTGTCTTTCAGAGAAATTTTTAGTTAACGTAATTTTATAATTTTTTATTATCTCTGATGTTAAATTTGATTGAGTACCTGATGATGAGAGACTATTTCATAATTTAAGTAATTCCATTCTTTTAAGTGCATAAAAAATAAAATCTCTTAAATTCAATTCATCACTAAAAACCATATTAAATATAGCCTGTGAGGTAGAAACGTTATTCTTTAATATTGCCACCTTCCCGATTGAAGCATACATTGCTAATGAAATAGAGTCTTTTGGAACTATTCATGCTGATGAATTTTTTAAACCTTTTAATGTTATATTTTTCTCAGTTTTATAAATATATGTGTCAGAATTAGAAATATCAGTAATTGACAAAAATGGTATATGACCATTATAAAATTCTTTATTACTCGATAATGGAGTACCGCCGGACTTTCCGAATTGATATAAATTCCCCAACCTTTCCTGTTCTCAAACGTTTGTCATTTTTGTTAATGCAACTGATAAAATTGTCAAATTTTTGCCAACAATCATCTTCACAAAAAGTGATTTTTTAAAGATTTTAAGAATTTTTAACTCACGCTGATGAAGGGCGATGAGGGAGTTTAACAAACTAAATAATTTAGAAATCTTATTTTGTTCTATCAAATTTGTCGATTTTAACTGAATATTATTAAGTTCATTTAAATTAATGCTTTTACCAACTCTCAAGCCATAAGAAATTGAACTTAATTTGTCAATAAATGATTTGGATTTAAGAATAAAAGTTCAAAACTTGTCATCATTATTTTCTTTATTTATAAAATCTACAACACTATAAGCAGGAGAGGTAACTCCTAAAATTGCGGAATGTGCTAAACCAGAATCATATGATGATAAGTGTATAACAAATTGCCCAGGTTCAACAAGTTTATATTTAATAATATTATCCAAATTAAACTGAACATTAAAGTTAATATCCTGTCTTTTTTGCATTCCATTTTCTTTTGTCGCTGCAAGAATAGGTAAATTTTTGAAACCTTTTTTACACACAAAACGAAACAATAAATTAAACCTTTCCTGTTCTCAAACGTTTGTCATTTTTGTTAATGTAGTTGATAAAATTGTCAAATTTTTGCCAACAATCATCTTCTGAAAAAGCGATTTTTTGAAGTTTTTGAGATTTTTTAACTCACGCTGATGAAGGGTGATTAGGGAGTCGATAATATTTAATAAAAATACAATTCTTTCTTGTTCTTGAATAGTTGGTTTTGGAATTACTGTGTTATTAAAAGTTTTTATACTTAATACATATCTTTGAGCGCCGACAGCTTCTTTATAAAATATTATTCTATATCTAGAAGTCCTTACAATATAGTCAATAAATGATTCATAAAAAGTTTTATTTTTTTGTCTATATCTAATTAAATGATATGAAAAAACTCCTTGTTCTATTGTTTCTAATGCCGTTTTTGCAAAACCTAAATCATTCCGAGTTTCAGATGAAGGTGTAAAAAATACATCAGATTTTAAAATATTAAATGAACTTATTTGGCTTTTATTTGCTGTATTAATTCTTAAATTCTTTGAAGTTATTTTCACACCTTTATAAACATCCATAAAATTTAACAAGAATATAGATAAATCATTTTTCCTAATAATTTTATCAACTGAACTACTCTTAAAGTCACCTACGTTCCCCAGCCTTTCCTGTTCTCAAGCGTTGTCATTTTTGTTAATGTAACTGGTAAAATTGTCAAATTTTTACCAACAATCATTTTCACAAAAAGTGATTTTTTAAAGATTTTGAGAATTTTTAACTCACGCTGATGAAGGGTGATGAGGGAGTTTATAGAAACAAATAATATAGCGATTGCTTTTTGTTCACCGTAACTTGTTCAAAAAATATCAACGGCTTTTAAAGATGTTGAGGTAATTGTTGGTATAGACGAATTTGAACCTAATTCCATAATTCTTTTTTCGTTCTTCTTCAACAAATTAAATAGAAAATAAGAGTTAATATTTTCTTTGAGATCTAATGAAAAACACTTATCATTAAGATAAAATTTTTCAGAAATGAAAGATACATATCCACATTTGCCAGCTCTTGCTATTGTAATAGTATTCTCCATTCTATTATATTTAGAATAATAACCCATAACATCGATTCCACCTGAGACAATTGGAAAACCTTTGCTTAGTGATTGAGAAATAGTAATACCTTTACCAGTTGAAAAATTAGAAATTTTCCCCAACCTTTCCTGTTCTCAAACGTAATATAAAATTAGCAAAAATAATTATTAAATAAATTAAAAATATTTTATATAAATTATTACATTAAGAGGTAATGAAATATAAAATGTTTAAATAAAAACATACATCTAGTTTTCTAAATGTATGCTTAAAATTTATGAAGTATATTATTAAGAATTTTCTTTTTGTAGATTAGAATTTCATAGTTCTGCGTCTTGAATTAGTCCTTTTGAGCCATTCCCGCTAATTATGTTTGCAAAAACATTGTCAGATTTTAATCTAAGAATTTTATCATATGTATTACCGATATTATCACTTATTGTTTTTACAAATAACATATTAATAATCTTATATGCATCACTAGCTGTATATTGACTATTTTGTATTGAATTACCTTTAATTTTTTGAAGGACTTTTGAAATTATTGATTTATCAACTTTATTACTTATTTCACTTTGTGTAGTTGTAATATTTGCATCAGGCGCTTCTACTTGTCCTGATAAACTAAATAATTTACGTATTACTGTTTTTATGTTAGTTGATAATTTATGATTAATTTCAAGATTTCTTAAATATAAATTAAATGTTCTTCAAAAATCATATATGGTAAATCCGTCAAATTTATCATCTCTTGAATCATTAGTTTGATATTCTGTAGCATATTTTTTTATTTCATTTAAAATATTACTTCTAAGCTCTTGATTTGCATTAAATTCATTACTATGTTCAATATTGTATTGAAATGATACTAAAAATGCTCTAATTCTTACTGATTCTGCATATCTTTCTGTGATAAATTTATATTCAAGTTCATTAACTTTCATTTCAGAAGGTTGCTTTTTAATTTCCTCTTTAAATCACTCATAATATGATTGTTCAGCATAGACATGCCTTTTATCATTTCTATCAATTCTGCGATATAAAGCAGTAGCATTATCAAATAATTCAGTACGAACTCTATCTGTAATATCTTTTTTGATATGTTCCAATTCAGCTTCAACTTCTTTTCTAATCTGATCAACACTATCTCTAGTTGGGGTTTGATCATTATGATTTAGTTTATTATATAAATTTAATCCTTTGTTGTTATATTTGTCTAATTTAGCGTCAATTCAATCTTGTGTTTCAAATCTATATTTTTCTAATTCAGCATCTGCAATTAATTTATTTAATACATCTAAACTTAAATTATCTTTATTCATTAATTGTTGTGTATATTCTTGTTTTAAATTCTTTGAATGTTTATGTGTATTATATTTATCAGGAATTGAATTTACGGCATTTTGCGCTCTTAATTTTGCATTATTTATTTCACTTATTTTTACATTAATATCTCTTATAACATCGTTTATTTGATCTAGTGTAGAAGCAGAAGATAAATTACCTTTTAAATTAATTTTATCAGTGTCATTTTTGATTTGTTCTAATAATGTTATAGCATGATTATATTTATCAATTTTAGCAATTAGATTATCAATATTTTGATCGTCAGTTTGAGCTAATTCATGTTCAAATTCATCCATCTTATTTGACGTTTGAACAATATTTTTAACCTTACTAATTTTTGTTTTTACCATATCGATTTTTGTTTTAAGTTCATTTAATTTTTTTTCAACATCCGCTTTTATTTTACGTGTTACACCGCTAGTTAAATGCATTTTTATACGTTTCTTAGTTTCAGAAACTAATGAACTTAAATTTGACTTACTTGGATAAGCTAAATTATTATCAATAAATAAATCATAATTTAATTTTATAGCATCGTTTGTTTGCTGTTTAATTAATATAATCGCACTCTCAATTGAATTCCATTGATAATTTTTTGAATTTATATCATTGACTCTTTTTGTTATATTATCAAATTGAGCTTTTTGACGTGTTTTTAAATTACTTAATTGATTAATAGTACTTATGGACTCTTGTTTAAACTCATGCAATATTTCATTAATGAGTTGATTTTCTTTATAATCACCAATTGGAAATGGTTTGTTATCTCTTAATGTTGAAGGGACTGTTTGATTTAATCTTGTTAGTAAGTTATTAATCGGCGCTTGATCAAGATAACTATCATTAATAATTGTTTTATATTCTGAAATTCTTTGCCCTCAATTATCCGGTAGTATATTTTCAACATCCTGAACAGTTGTAGCTTTATCTAAAACTTTTTTAATTGTTTCAATTGCTGTTTTCGGTTTATCATCATCATACGGAATTCTACTTAATAAATTTATAAATTGATTCATTTTTACATTTAATGCATTAATTTGACTATTTAAATTATCAAGTTCTTGTTTAGTTTTAGCATTATTAACTTTATTATTTAATATAGATTTACTATTTTGTGCATCTGTTGAATTAGGATTAGGATAAGGTAAGGAGATTATTAATATTTTTATCTTAGTTCTTTGAATATTTTCTTTTAATTTATCAAAGTCTTTATCATCAACTGATCTACTAAGTTGGTTATTTAAATCTTTTGTTCTTTGACCATTAATATCCTTGCCTGATTCATTTATTTGTGCTATTAATTCTTTAGCTTCATTAATTTTTTTAGGTAATTTAGAAATTAAGTCTTCAATTGATTTTAAGTTATCTTTTTTAGTAGAATCAATTCGAGAATTTATTTCATAAATAGCTACTGAATCTACACCATTTGGGTATGGCAATTCACTAGCTTTCTTTTTTAATTTAGCTTTTTTAATGTAAAGTTTAGTATCTTCAATACTTTGATCATCTTTACTCTTTGCGAGTCTTTTAGCTAATTCTTTTCTGGTTTTGCTGTATTCTAATACATCAGTATTTTTAAGATCATCAATTTCTTTTTTAAGCTCAGTCAATTTTTTTATTAATTCATTTAATTCAGATTTTTTATTTTGAACTTCATTTTTTTCAAGATAATCAAGTGAATTTTTTAAATCTAATATTGTTTCATTAATAATCATCTTAATTTCAGAATCATTTGCTAGCACATTATCACTAGGTGTAATGATTGTTTTAATTTGACCAATCTTATTAAGTAAATCAGTTTTATCTTTTGGGTCTATCTTAGTATTATTTATTCTTCCAAATTCATGTTCATTAATTCTAATTAAAATATCATAATAATCTTTGATAGTCTTTGCTTTACCAAATGAATTTTTAATAATTTTTTTAAAGTTATCGTTCTCAAGCAATTCAATCCTATTTGCAGCTTGTTTTTTAAGAGCAGCTTTTAATATTTCATAATTAATTATAATCTCATTATCAAATAATGTTGATGTTGTTTTTAAATCCTTAAATAATTCTAATAATTTTTTCTTTTCTTCTTTATTTAATGTTGAAGCATTTATCTTAGCAATTAAGGCTTTTTTCTTAGCTGAAATATAGTCATTAATGCTTTGTTTTTTAAGCTCTTTTTCTACATCTGAAATTAATAATTCAATATCATTTATGCTTTTAATAAATGGTAGTTTCTTCTCAAATTCTGATTTTTTAGTTGAATTTTTGATGTTCTCTATTAATTTTTTAGCCTCTATTTTTTCTAAATTTATATCCTTTACCAATTCAATATCTATAAGTTTTAATGCATTATCTTTAATTTTTCTCTTAGCATCAATTGAATTTTGAGAATTTAGTAAATCAGCATTTAATTTCGCTTTTTTTGAAGCCGAATTAATCTTAGAAATATAAACTTTTATTTCTTTATCAATTTGGACAATTATTTTACTTAAAGCCTCATTAATATCAGCAACATTTTCTCTTGAAAAAGTTTTATAATTAGGATTTTTTAAAATATCATCAGCACTTTTCTTATAATTAGGTGAATTAACTAAATCTCTTGCTTTTTTTAATTCTGTATATATTTTTTCATAATCTGAAAAATTTTTATTGAAACTTCAAAATATTGAAGTAGCAGTAATCCCTGAAACTAAAAAACTCAGGATAGATAAACCCAAAAATATCTTCTTACTCTTTCTTTTATTCATTAATATAACTCCTATATTATTTACTTTTTTTATATATTTATAATATCTTAATTTTTCTATCTCAAAAATAAATGCCCAAACATTGAAGATGGATTAATATTTTAAACTTATATTACTACTATATAGTTTTAAATGTTTTATTTTTATCATCTTAATTTTTTTAATTTGTCTCGGCAAAATACTGTTTTTTTTTTTTTTTTTTTTGATAAGTAGCCAAAATTCAGAAAAATAGTGCAATAATATAATATTTTTGATAAGTGTTTATTAAAACAATCATATTTTTAAAAAGTATGATTGTTAGTGTATTAAAAAGTTAAATATAAATAAAACTATGATATTAATCTTTAATTTTAGTTTTTTGTTGGATAAACTTCGAATGTAAATATGAATAATATCTAATTGATAATCCAATTAAAATAAGAACAAAATATCCAACTAGGTAGTGTAGATAATTTTGTGTAAATCTCCAAATAACAAATATTTATAATAGAATATTTAATATAGGAGATTTTTTAATTTATGAAGAAAAGCAAAAATTCTTTAATGAGTTCTAAAGAACTTTATGAAAAATTTAAACCAACTACGATAGAAGAAGTTTATGAAATAGTTAAAAATAACACTAAGAATCTTATTCAGTCAATTCCTGAAGAAGAAATGAAGAAACACCTAGGTTATGATAGATATGAACATGAAAATAGAATTAAGAATAATTATAGAAATGGTTCATATAAAAAATCAGTTAAATCTAGTTTCGGGAATGTTGAATTGGAAATCCCAAGAGATATAAATTCTGAATTTGAACCTCATATTATTCCGAAATATCAGTATGATATTTCCAAAATTGAGAGTCAAATTATAAACTTATATTCAAAGGGTGTATCAACAATAGATATATCTGATACCTTAGATGAAATTTATGGAGTTGATGTTGATCCAAGTTTTGTCAGCAGAGTTACCGATAAAATAATGCCACAAATAGTTGAGTGACAAAATAGACCATTAGAAAGAACTTATGCAATGATATTTATTGATGGCAATAGATTTAAGGTTAAAGAAGAAAACGGATTTGTAGAAAAAGTCGGTTTATATTGTTATGGGCTATTCAATTGACGGTTATAAAGATGTTTTAGGGTTTTGAATCGGTGAGTCAGAAAGCGCAAAGCACTGAATGCAAGTGTTTAATGATATAAAATTAAGAGGTGTTCAGGAAATATATTTAATGTCAAGTGATAATATTGCCGGGATTTCAAACGCTATAAAAGCAGTTTTTCCTAAAACACAAATTCAAAAATGCTTGTCCACCAAATAAGGAATTCTGTTAAATTCGTAAATTATAAAGACATTAAAGAATTTACAATTGATATGAAAAATATTTACCAAGCTAATAATATAGATGAAGCATCAAGATTTTTAGAAGTTTTTGAAAACAAATGAAACTCAAAGTATAGTTATGCAATTAAAAGTTGAAGAGACAATTTTAATGAATTAGTGACTTTCTTTAATTTTCCATCAGAGATTAGAAAATTAATTTATACAACTAACGTTATTGAAAATTTAAATAGAAACATTAGAAAAATTTCTAAAAATAAGATATCTTTTCCAACTGAAGAATCACTTATGAAAGTTGCTTATTTTGCAATTCAAAATCAATTTAAAAAGTGAGATAAAATAACTCAAAATTGAGGTCAAATTTTAAATCAGTTAAAAATTGCATTTGAAGAAGAATGAAAAACGAACATACTCAATAAATCAGGGCTTGCCCTGTATTTAATTATAGAGTATGTTTGTTTTTTGTTATAATTTACTTAGATTTGTGTTTGTTATTCTCAAATCTCTAACATTTTTTTGTTAGCAAAAGAGAATTTACACAAAATATCCTACAGTACCGCTTTTTGAATTAAATAAAAAAGTTTATTTATTGAAGTTTAATTCTGATAATTCTTCTTCTAACTTAGTGTATATATAATTATAGTTATATGTCGGTCCAAATGCATGAGTTTTCAATTCTTTCTCAGCAGAAGTATTTATTAGCACAAGATCATTTATTGTAATTGAGTCATTAAGGTACAACATGTCTTTAATGTCGTTTTCTTTGAGAGAAATTTCAAAATCAATTAAATTATTAAAGTAATATCCATAAAAATAAATACAATAACTATAAATTATATTTTTATTTCTAAAATATTTTAAATAAGTATTGACCAAAACACAATTATCTAAATATTTTTGAATATCATTTTTTGTAGGTAAATTTTCTGTTTTTATTGTTATTTCATATTCATAATAATATTTTTCTATAGTTGTTTCATTATTTTGAAATATTTTTTTTATAAAATCATAAATTGCAAATTCTTTAACATTGCGAATTCTTATCTTAATAATTCCGTAAAAATATCTTTCATTTTTTCTGCTCTCAAAAAAATTTATACCTATTTTAGGATCAAAAAAATTATCATAATCAATTTTTTCTTTTATTTCATAATGATTTTGTACTTTTATAATATTAAATACAGTTCCATTTGCATTAAATGTAGGAAATTTATTGCCTTTTTCATCATTTGTAATGATGTGAGTAATAATTAAATTATGTTCACTATCCTTGCCATTTCTAGATTTGGGCAGTATATGATCAATATTTCATCCATATTTACTGTTTCTATCATTGTATGAACCCTTTCTAATTTCTCTTCCAGCAAAATCCTGAGCAATAATTTCTTTTCCATATGTCTTTTCCCATAATGACATTGCATTTTTTTGGTTGATTTCCATTTTGATTTTCCTTTCTATTATTTTTTGTAATTCTTATAAATGCATTGATTAATTGCTAAAATTAGTACTGAAACCTCAAGGGCAATCCTCATACAGTATTTCCAGAAGATTAATTAACCGCTATGTTTTGATAGTTTTTAGATTTATTAGAACTACGTTTATAATTATATATTATTACATTACGTTTAATAATTTTGACTAATTAATAAGATTATTTCTTAATATTCTAAAAATTACTTGCAGGTATGTAATGAAAAACTGTAAAGTAATTTTATCTATTTTTAAATACGTAAAAAGATATATTTTTAATTAAAAAGTTATACTTTATTTTTTTGTATATTTAAAAAGAAACACTTATGAAATATTTAAAAACATAAGGATTAGTAAAATATTTTAATTTAGCTATGATTACATGAAAAGTAGTCAAATAATTTTGAGTCAGAATAAATTTATTTTTAGTTAGACAAAATATTGAAACAAACTTTTAATAAAGATGTGTTGGAAAAATGCATATTTTAAATACTAATATCAAATCTAAAATTTGTAAGGTAAGTAAGGAACAGTTAAAAAAATCAAAGTTTTAACAGTATATAATTAATACTATTAAAGAAAATAAAAAAGATACTATTATAAAACTCTATTGATAGAAAAATCAACATATTGTAAAAATCTAAAAGTTAAAAAATTAAAAATCAAAAAAATATCGAAAACAGAGAGGTTGTTTAGAGAGAATGATATATCAAAAAAAAGATTGGTGAAATATTTATTTTTTTCTTATAACACCAAAGCACCCCTTTTAAATACCAGAAAGATGTATAAAAAAATTTCCAATACTAGTTTTAAGTTTACAGATTTGCTTTAAAGAGATTACAATTTTAAAGAGGAATATAATTTGAGTAACTTATGTTATTTATATATCATCGCTAAAGATATTAATTAAAATCACATTAATTTCTCGGTGATAATTGTCCTGAACAAATCTTGTAAGAAATAAAATATCATTAAACAATGATGCTGAATTAGTTTGAACAGTATTTAAAATACAAAGTTTAAAATGACTTTATTTTGCACATAAATTATGTTTTTGCATATCCATACTAGAATATATTGATATGATAATATTCTTCTTAAAAAGGATATATTAATAGCATAATAATAGATTATAGTTGAATAATCGAAAATTTGCTTTTTAATAAGAATTAAAAGCTAAATATGCTTAAATTTTTATTTTTTGCAGAAAAATAAGTTGCAAAAACTATCAAAAAAACTTATTGAACTTGTAAATTGATATAATTACGAGAGAATAAAATTATAGAAAAAAGAAAACCCGGTACTGTAGGATATTTTGTGTAAATTCTCTTTTGCTAACAAAAAAATGTTAGAGATTTGAGAATAACAAACACATTCTATAATTAAATACGGGGCTAGCCCCGATTTGTGTAATAACATATATTTTGAGCCACATATTAATCTCATATAAAATGAGCCTATTCAACAAGAAAGTGGTATAAATTATTTATGAAAATAACACATAACTTATTTAAGTATAAAAATTTAACAAAATTTGAAATAAAAAACAACAATCTTTAAAATTGATTGCTGAAAATATCGAAAAATCTTTATCTTATCTTAGTTTGATTACAAACCTTAGTTTATCAACTGTAAAAATATATAAAAAAGTTATTAAAGGCAAAAAAGAAATTGTTGTCTCGCATAAAAAATAAATATCATCAAAGAAATTACAAAATAACTGATGCAGAAATTGAATTAGTCTTTAAAAATTATTTAGAAATATGCCAGCTTATTTTAAATAGAGATCTAACAAATAATCAACTTTCAATTAAAACATACTTTAATTCTGAGTATGGTTCTTTTATAAGAAAAAAAAAAAAAAAAAAAATCTTACAAAACTTTAGTCAAGAGATTTAATCAATTAGGTTTATTTAATATACATACAACCAAGAGAAGAAGAAGGATTGCGAGATTATCAAAGAAAAAAATCTCAGAATATATAACATTGATATTAAAAAATTATTATCAACAGATTAAACGAAATAAAAAACAAAGACAAGTTTTAAATCTAAAGAAAAATCTAAAATTCGGCGAAATTGTTGAGATTGATGCACAACTCGAACCATACTTAAAAAATGATAAACCATTATATATTTATCATGCAATAGATGTAGCAACAGGAACATTGCTAGCAGTATGATTCGAAGAATAAGAAACAACATTAGGATATCAAAGACTACTAGAAATAGTATTTAAAAATACGGATTTCCAAAGAAAATCTATACCGATAAAAGAAGAAGATTTTGAGGAAGCAAAAACACACAAACAGTTTTTGAAAAAGCTTTAAATAAAAAGGGAATAGAAGTACTAAGTTCATCAAATCCAAAACATAAACCACATGTTGAAAGATCTTTTAGGACATCACTAGACCAATATCCGTTACTTATTCACGAAAACGGATATAAAAATATTGATGATTTGAAGAAAAATAATGAAGTATTTCAAAATTATTACAATATCAGGAATAAAAAAATAATTTCTAAACAAAATGTTTTTCAAAAAGAGGGAAATAAAAACGGCAATTGATCCGTTGATTTAGAGATTAATAGAAAAGTTTTAAATGGTGTTGTTAGATACCAAGGGAAAAACTACGCAGCCTTTGATATGTATAACAAAAGAATTATCTTCCCTTATAATTCTGACGTCTTATTAGTGCATTCTTCGGATGATAATTTATATTTTAAATATAATGATAAAAAATACTTTGCTAAGGAACCTAACGGAAAATATCTAAGTTTAACAGAAATGTGAGCTTTAGAAAAAGGATTAGATTACTCTATCCCAGCCGTAGGTAAATTAGCATTTATCTATAATAAAACAAATTCATTTTTTAAAACTCTTGAATTATATATCTCAAAATTTAATAGTATTTCCGTGAATGCCCAAGATAGTAATCTTGAAGCTAATAAAATCATGTCCGAATACTTAAGTATACTCCGAGCATTGCATAGAAGCATCAATGATGATATAAGAATTGATGCATAATATTTTTAATATTTTTTATGAAAATTTTAAAAATAAAAATTGCTCTTTTGATGTAGGGAAACTTTGAAAAAAATGCGTAAATTTATAAATTTAAAAAAGCAAAAAAATAAAAAAATTTTTTTACTTAAGTTTTTTGACACTTTTTTCAAAAAAGTGCATACCTCTATAAATAAAAAAAGAAAAAACATTTAACTCTGAAATAAGGAGTTAAATGTTCAAAAAATAAACTCAAAATACATATTATTCTACACAAAATATTTTCTCACTAGTTTCAATAAAAATAACACATTTAGTGTTCCTAAATGTGTATTAATTTGTTAATAAATAATATTAGACATTTTCAGGATTATCAGCAAAATTTCAAAGTTCAGCATCTTTTAATAAACCTTTTTTACCATTACCTTTAATAATATTACCAAAGTGATCATCGTTTTTAAGTTCAAGTATTTTTTGATATGTTGTACTTCTTTGATCAGTTACAGTAGATGTAAATAATTTACGTATAAACATAAATACTTCTTCTTTCTTATATTGGTGATGATCCAAGTAATTTTTCTTAAATTTTGCTAATGTTTTAGAAATTATTGATTTTTCTATAATGTTAGATACCATAGTATCACCAGCATTATGAATATCACCTTTTGGCGCCATGACTTGCGCAACTAAACTAAATGTCTTTCTAATATCATCTTTTATATTTTGATCATTTAGTGAATTAGTAGAATTATTATTATGAATAAATAAATTTAATGATCTTCAAAAATCATTTAATGTAAATCCATGATCTTTGTCTCTATTTCTTGAATCATCATTTAAGGCATATGATTCTACATAACTTTTAATAAAAGTTATGTATTTATTAAATAATTCTTTAGAATGACGATTTTTAATATATGATGAATTTTGCAGATGATATAACATTGAATTTATAATAGCACGAACCCTGATTGAATCAGCATATCTACCAAAAATAAAACTATTTTCAAGATTATCTATATCATTAAAATTAGTCTTTTTATTAATTTCATCTTTATATCACATATAGTAACTATCTTCATTTTCAACTCAAATCTTACCGCCTCCACTTGTAGAAGGTAGATAAGAAGCTACATTTTCTAATAACTCCTTATGTGCTCTATCAATAACACTTTTCTTATATTTTTTAAACTCTTCATCAGCTTCTTTTTTAAGTTCATCAATTGTTGCAAATGTACTAGATTTATTCGGATCAAGTAATTTTGTTATTAGTTCACCACGTTTCTTATTTTCACTCTTTGTTGAATCCCCTAAAAGATTATCAACATAATCTCTTGTTTGTGATCTTTTAATTTCAAGTTCTGATTCTTCAATAATTTTATTGATTTCACTTAGCTCTGCATTATCAATATTTTTAAGTCTTTCTTTATATTTATTTTTAATATCTTTAGATACATTGTCTTTTTCTGGAATTTTATTAACTGTGTCTTTTAATTTTTGTTTAGCTTCAGCAATTTCTTTAACTCTTTTTTCAATTTTCTTAGTAATTTCAAGAATTTGTTCTAAGGTTGAAGCGCTTGATAATTGACCAATTAAGTTTGTTTTATCATTTCTATGTTTTATTTGATCTAGTAGTTTTGCCGCTTCATTATATTTATTGATTATATTAATTAAATTGTCAAAATCTTTATAGTCAGCTTTAGCTAATTCATTTTCAAATATTACTTTTTTATCTGCTGTAGTAACAATATTTGTAAGATTTTTAATTTTTTCTTTTACTTCTTTTAATTTAGAAATAAATGTATTAATTTCTTTTCTAAAATTATCGATTTTAGTGGTAATCTCAGTATCATAATTTTGTCCACTTGTAGCTACACCAATGTCATTAAATAACGATTGAAAATGTGCTTTATTCGATTCTTTTCCTGAATTATTTTTTAAAACAAAATCCAATAATTGCTTAGCATCAAGATAAAAACCAGATATTACTTTATTATTAGTTTCAACTCTCTGTCCTAAATATTTAGTAATTAGATCCATATCAGCCTTTGTAGCATTTTCAGGCACATTTAAAATCTTTGCTTTTAAAGATTTCTTTACATTTTCAGGAATTGAACTATTAGTATTATCATAAACTCTTTTAAATTCAATTAATGCTTTATATTGTTCAACTTCATCATCAACAATCTTTTTAACCTGTTCAGCATTTTGTCTAGTTCTTAATTTTTTAAGCAATAACTTATATGATAAGAATCTATATTGATCTGGATTAGTTATATTAGACTCATCTTCAGATATCGAAGTAAATCATTGATTAATATTTTGTCTTAAATAATCACCTTTATCAGCTGTTCAAAATCTATTTAATTGGTTTTTGTATGGTTGAATCTTATTTTTAATAATCGAAACATCTTTAACATTAGCTTTAGACTTTGCTTCATTCAAAAATTGAGCAGCTACTAAAATATCGCCATTAAGTTTTTTTGTTTCTTTATATAATTCATAATCAGCATCAATTAATTTTCTTAAATCTTGTTGAGAATTAAATCTTGTAAGCATAGATAATTTGCTTCATAATGATGATTTTAATTCATTTAATGCATTATTTGCTGTTACTAAATCTTCTTGGTATATTTCAGGAGCATTATATAAAGTAAATGAATTTAACCTATTAGCAATATCATTGTAATTATCAACAAGTTTTTTAAGATCTTTTAATTTTTTTACATTATCGGCAGTAGAGAAAATTTTATTAAACTCATCAATCGCACGTTCATCATCCTTATTTCTTTTTGGAATACTTTCAATAGATGATTTTACAGATTCAACATTTTTTGCAATTTCATCAATTGTATGACCAAAAGTCTCTAATTCTTCATCACTTAATTTATCAATTTGTGCCTTTAGATTTTCTTTTGCCCTAGTATCTTTAGGGTAATGTAGACTGTTGACTTGATCTTTTAATCTTCTTACTAAATCTTTTTTATAATCATCATCACTTTGGTTTTTTGCTTTTTGAATATTTTCTTTTAATTTATCAAAGTCTTTATCATCAACTGATCTACTAAGTTGGTTATTTAAATCTTTTGTTCTTTGACCATTAATATCCTTGCCTGATTCATTTATTTGTGCTATTAATTCTTTAGCTTCATTAATTTTTTTAGGTAATTTAGAAATTAAGTCTTCAATTGATTTTAAGTTATCTTTTTTAGTAGAATCAATTCGAGAATTTATTTCATAAATAGCTACTGAATCTACACCATTTGGGTATGGCAATTCACTAGCTTTCTTTTTTAATTTAGCTTTTTTAATGTAAAGTTTAGTATCTTCAATACTTTGATCATCTTTACTCTTTGCGAGTCTTTTAGCTAATTCTTTTCTGGTTTTGCTGTATTCTAATACATCAGTATTTTTAAGATCATCAATTTCTTTTTTAAGCTCAGTCAATTTTTTTATTAATTCATCTAATTCAGATTTTTTATTTTGAACTTCATTTTTTTCAAGATAATCAAGTGAATTTTTCAAATCTAATATTGTTTCATTAATAATCATCTTAATTCCAGAATCATTTGCTAGCACATTATCACTAGGTGAAATGATTGTTTTAATTTGACCAATCTTATTAAGTAAATCGGTTTTATCTTTTGAGTCTATCTTAGGATTATTTATTCTTCCAAATTCATGTTCATTAATTCTAATTAAAATATCATAATAATCTTTGATAGTCTTTGCTTTACCAAATGAATTTTTAATAATTTTTTTAAAGTTACCGTTCTCAAGCGATTCAATCCTATTTGCAACTTGTTTTTTAAGAGCATCTTTTAAAATTTCATAATTAATTATAATCTCATTATCAAATAATGTTGATGTTGTTTTTAAATCCTTAAATAATTCTAATAATTTTTTCTTTTCTTCTTTATTTAATGTTGAAGCATTTGTCTTAGCAATTAAGGCTTTTTTCTTAGCTGAAATATAGTCATTAATGCTTTGTTTTTTAAGATCTTTTTCTACATCTGAAATTAATAATTCAATATCATTTATGCTTTTAATAAATGGTAGTTTCTTCTCAAATTCTGCTTTTTTAGTTGAATTTTTGATGTTCTCTATTAATTTTTTGGCCTCTATTTTTTCTAAATTTATATCTTTTACCAATTCAATATCTATAAGTTTTAATGCATTATCTTTAATTTTTCTCTTTGCATCAATTGAATTTTGAGAATTTAGTAAATCAGTATTTAATTTCACTTTTTTTGAAGCCGAATTAATCTTAGAAATATAAACTTTTATTTCTTTATCAATTTGGACAATTATTTTACTTAAAACCTCATTAATATCAGCAACATTTTCTCTTGAAAAAGTTTTATAATTAGGATTTTTTAAAATATCATCAGCACTTTTCTTATAATTAGGTGAATTAACTAAATCTCTTGCTTTTTTTAATTCTGTATATATTTTTTCATAATCTGAAAAATTCTTATTGAAACTTCAGAATATTGAAGTAACAGTAATTCCTGAAACTAAAAAACTCAGGATAGATAAACCCAAAAATATCTTCTTACTCTTTCTTTTATTCATTAATATAACTCCTATATTATTTACTTTTTTATATATTTATAATATCTTAATTTTTCTATCTCAAAAATAAACGCCCAAACATTGAAGATGGATTAATATTTTAAACTTATATTGCTACTATATAGTTTTAAATGTTTTATTTTTATCATCTTAATTTTTTTAATTTGTCTCGACAAAATACTGTTTTTTTTTTTTTTTTTTTTTTGATAAGTAGCCAAAATGCAGAAAAATAGTGCATTAATATATTTTTTGATAAGTGTTTATTAAAACAATCATATTTTTTAAAAGTATGATTGTTAATGTATTAAAAAATTAAATATAAATAAAACTATGATATTAATCTTTAATTTTAGTTTTTTGTTGGATAAACTTCGAATGTAAATATGAATAATATCTAATTGATAATCCAATTAAAATAAGAACAAAATATCCAACTATTGTAAAAATTTCTGCGTTCGTTAAACTTGAACCTAAAATATTCGGTATAAAGAAGGTTAACAACAAAAAGAAAGCTCAAAAAATGCTTAAAATATATATCACTTTCTCTCAAGTCGGTATTTGAGATATCTTCTTCTTTTTTTCTAAAATAAATGAAATAATAAAAGTAAAAATATCTTCTATTAATAATGCGATACAGCTCATATTTATAATAGCATTAAAATAATCAACTTCACCTTTATTTTGAATCAATAATACAATTATAGATAGTGCTACCATTGAAATTAATGTAAAAATAGCAACAAATATAATAGCTTTTTTATACTCATTTTTAGAATTTCTTTCAGAAAACATTTCATGAACTAAATTGTCTTCTGAAATTGGGACTAATTTTCTAGCTGTTGAAACTGTTTGGGTAATTTTGTAACCGATATCATTAGAAATAAAACCAACAATAAATAAAATTAATCCAAACGTACCCAATGATATACCATAATAATCATAAAAATGTTTATTAATATATGTTTCGTCTAGGCCAAGCATAATAGAATATACAAAAACATAAAAGAAAAATACGGCGCAAATCGCAATAACAAGAATTGTCCGGAAATTCTTAAAATGTACATCTTTTGTCATAGCTGCCATATCCTCAATACCAGCAAATGCAAATATAAATAAAAGTGTACTTGAAAATATTAGTTTTGCAGTAATTTTTTTAGTTCTAATTAAACTTTCATCAAATCCCGAACTAGAAATTTTAAGCATTATAATCACAATACCAATAGCTAAAATAGCTCATTTAAAAATTGAAGTTATATAAATTACCTTGGTGCTTAGTTTTAATCCATATGTTGATATAACAATTAAAAAAGCAAAAACTAAAACTGCAATAATTCTAATAGTTCATAAAATCAATAATTTATTCGGTATATTAGGATTTAAAATTCCTTCAATCACATTGGAAATTAACAATGGAGAAATTGAAGATAAAATCGGTCCTTGAATAAACTGATTTCAACCAATAAAGAAAATAAAGTTTCTTTTTAAGCTCTTTGTAATTCTAATTTTAAGAGGCAATTTAGAATTTTCTTCCATTGAATATGTGTTATTTACAATATCATCATCAATGTTTCTAGCAAAGGCATATGAACCACCATAATGATCATAATACACATTTGATAATCTTGAAAAAACCAACAAAGTACCAAAAACTGTTAATAAAGATAAAACAATGACTAAGTATCCTCAATATCCTAATTGTAAGACACTAGTGATTGTTGTGATGAATCCTAAACCAACAATAAAGTTAATGGTAAATAATGTGAATGTTTTTCCAGTGAAATGTTTATCCATTTTATGATTTTATCTCTTTAAATGGTTTTTTCTTATTAAAGATAATATCATATATTTCTTCGTAATTTTTAACAGGAATATATGTAATAGTTTTCTTTATTTCATTAGGAATATCTTTTAAGTTTTTAACATTTGCTTCAGGTATAAAAACATAGTTAATATTCTTTTGACTAGCAGCAAATGACTTTTCTTTTAAACCACCAATTTCTAGAACTTTACCACGAAGAGTTATTTCACCAGTCATTCCATAATTTGACGGAACGGAAGTTTTCTTCAATGCTGAAATCAATGCTGTCGTGAACGTTACACCAGCACTTGGCCCATCTTTCGGAACCGCACCTTCAGGGACATGAATATGAATGGTATTTTTGTCAAAATCAAAATCTTTAATACCAAATTTTTCCGCGTTAGATCTTACATATGATAATGAAATTTGTGCAGACTCGCGCATCACATCTTTTAATGAACCAGTAATTTTAATTTCTTCTTTACCTGGATAAATATTTACTTCAATTTGCAAAGTAGATCCACCATATGAAGTGTAAGCTAAACCATTAACTGTACCCGGTTTTTCTTCTTCTAATTCTGTTTCACGCTTATAAATAATAACTCCAATTAAATCATCAAGATCTTCGATTTTAATAGTGAATGAATCAGGTTTTTGTGAATCTTTTGTTTCTAATAATCGTAGTGTAAATTTTCTAGCAATTTTATCTAAAATTCTCTTTAATCCACGAACTCCAGCTTCATTAGTGTAGTGCTTAATGATGTATTCAATAGTTTTATCATCAATTTTAAAAAAGTTTTCTTTTAATCCAACTTGTTCAATAACTTTTGGTAATAAATGTTTTCTAGCGATATTAATTTTTTCAGTTAATGTGTATGAAGAAAGTTCAATAACCTCAACACGGTCAATTAAAGCATGAGGAATATTTTCATAATAGTTTGCAGTAGCTATAAAAATAGCTTTTGAAAGATCATATTCATGTTCTAAGTAATGATCTTGAAACTTGGTGTTTTGCTCTGGATCTAAAACTTCAAGCATTGCGCTAGCTGGATCACCTTTATTTGTTGAAGCCATCTTATCTATTTCGTCAAGTAAAACAACTGGATTAGAAACTTCTGCTTTCAAAATACCTTTAATAATTTTACCTGGCATTGCGCCTACATATGTTCTTCTATGCCCGCGAATTTCACTTTCATCATGAACACCACCAAGTGAAATTTTAATAAATTTTCTTTTTAAAGCTTCTGCAACAGTTTTTGATAAAGATGTTTTTCCAGTTCCTGGGGGACCAACTAAACAAATGATTGGAACATTATTAAAAGTTTCTTTACTTTGAATACCTTCTTTAAATAAACTAAGATCAACTTCGTTTTCTTTATCTAGTTCAAGCTTTTTTTCAGTATTTTTTGCATTTAATTTTTGATTAATAATGACAGCGATATATTCAATAATTCTTTCTTTTACTTTATCTAACCCATAATGATATTTATCAAGTGTTTTGCGAGCAAAATTAATATCAAGAAATTCTTTTTGAGTTTTTCTTCATGGCAATTTTTTTAAAGTTGAAACAAATGTTTTTGAAATTGATGCTTCTGGAGAAACAGGCATCATTTCGCTTGAACGTTTAGTTTCTTCTGCAATAATAGTTTTGACTGAGTCGGGATAAATTTGACTTCTAACACTATCTTTTAAATCCTTTGAATAATCATCGTCATTAATCGGAACATTAATGTTAGATAATTCTTCTTGAAGAACTTTAACTTTTTCACGTAAAATAAATTCTTTTTGTTGTAAAGAAAGTTTTGTATTCATATTATTTTGAACTTTTTGACTAATTTCTACACTTAGTCCAATTAATTCAGAAATTTTTCCTAATAAATCAGTAATACTATCTAAGTTAAATTCATCAAATAAACTTCTTTTATTAA
Organism: Mycoplasmopsis cynos; assembly: GCF_900660545.1. NCBI lineage: Bacteria > Bacillati > Mycoplasmatota > Mycoplasmoidales > Metamycoplasmataceae > Mycoplasmopsis > Mycoplasmopsis cynos. Next base: position 759,597 of record NZ_LR214986.1, read on the forward strand.
TAAAATCTCACTTTATATATGATATAAGGGTAAAAAATATTTCTTTATCTTTATATATTTTATTATTTTCACTATTAAATTCAGAATATTTATTAACTAAATCATAAATTCATTTAATTGTAACATTTTCTTTAGAATATGGTTTATTAGTAAAAACTAAACCTTCAAATGTCGCGCTTTCTTTACTGTCATTTTCAATAGGTTTTGACAAGTTATTGAAAAGCTCAACCATTTTTCCGATACTTTCTTGATGTTCTATATTAAAAATAGCATCAAATGGATCGACATAATTTCTGGTTCCTTGAGTTCCGAAACCAATTTTTCCATAACCATATTTTTCCATTAACTCACTAATTTTCATTTGTGGAAGTAACTCTTCATAAACTCCATCATTGCTTTTCTTATCATCAAACAATACAAGCCCAAGTTCTTCAGCTTCATAAAATGACTTTACTTTAAAAATAATTGAATATTTTGGTTTTTTGCTTGTTGTTTTATTATTAACAAGTTTAATAAATGAACAAAAAACACCATACGGATTTACACCATCACCTTTTTCCTGAAAAAGAATTGCGAATGAATCACCAACCTTTGCATTAACAAACCCAAAATAATCATCTTGATTTAAAAATTCTTTTTCAACAATTGATCCAGGAAAAACTAAGTCCTTAGTTTTAAGAACAACTGTGTTTAAAATTAACTTATTTTCTTTTTCGTTTACCATTTTCTCTCCCTTTATTTTGTTCCGAATATTCTATCACCAGCATCCCCTAAACCTGGTTCAATATAACCAACATTATTTAAATTTTGATCAAGTGCAGCTAAATAAATTTCAAAGTTAGAACCAAAGTTCTTTTCAACATTAGCAACACCTTCTTTAACACCAACAAGACAAACTAATTTAATATTAGTAAATCCGTCTCGTTTTAAATGATGTATTGCATCTACAGCGGAATTACCAGTTGCAAGCATTGGATCAACAACAATTAATAAACTATCTTTTGCAACATTTGGAATTTTATAAAAATAATCTTTTGGTGTAAGTGTTTCTTCATCACGGTACATTCCAATGTGTCCTACTCTAGCTTCTGGTACTAAATTTAATAAACCATCAGTCATTCCTAATCCAGCTCTTAAAATTGGTACTAATACAATTTCCTTATCAAAAGCTTTTCCGTGAAAAACTTGATTTAAAGGTGTAGTAACAATATGAGTTTTAGGTTCATAATCACGCATAATTTCATAAACCATTAAAGATGCAATTTCATTTAAATTACGACGAAATTCATTATGATTGCAATTAAGATCGCGCATTTTTGTTAATTTAATATCAATTAGTGGGTGTTTGATTATTTTAAGCATTTTTTCTCCTAAAGGTAACAATTTTTTCTATATTATACAACAAAAAAAATAAATATATTTTTATCTATATAAATCAATAAAAAAAATTAAAAATAAAACTAAAAAAGGACTTTTAAGGTTTTACAAATATAATGTAAAATATAATTATCTACTTTATAAGGATTAATACTATGAGTAAAATAAGTAAATATATTGGCAATGTTGTTTCTTATGATATCGATATTGCTAAAAATTATATTAAAAAGATTCAAAACTTTCTCAAAAATAGGCTTAAACAAGCAAATGCAAATGGTTTCATTATCGGCATAAGTGGCGGAATTGATTCAAGTTTAGTTTATATGTTAGCTAAAAGTATAAAACCAAATGATACCTTGGGTGTTGTTATGCCGATCAAAAAAATGACCGAGATGGATTTAAAGCATATTAGAGAATTGCAAAATGTACATAGAGATAATTTTTTAACTGTAGATCTTAGCGACAGCTTTGAAACATTAACTAAAACATTAAATTTATGTAATGATTTATCTATTGCAAATATTAAACCAAGATTGAGAATGACAACTTTATATGCTCTTGCTCAAGAGAGAAATTATTTAGTGGTTGGCACTGATAATGCCGATGAAGTTTTTATTGGTTATTTTACTAAATATGGCGATGGAGGGGTTGATTTACTGCCTATTTCCAAATTAACTAAAGGTGAAGTTAAGTTCATCTCAAAAATAATGCAAGTTCCTGATTCAATCATTAATAAAAAACCCTCAGCAGGGCTTTGAGATGGACAAACTGATGAATCTGAGTTAGGGTTTAGTTATGATGATTTAGATTTTTATCTCAATCATCAAAATCAAAAAGAGTTAATTGAACAACATATTAATCCAAAAGTAATAGAAAAAATAGAATATAAACATAAAATAACTAAACATAAAAGAGAAAAAATCTATACTGTAAAAAATATTAAATAAGGAGTTAAAATGGCAGGACATTCACATTCAGCAAATATTGCTCACCGTAAAGGTGCTCAAGATGCAGCAAGAGGAAAAATTTTCCAAAAGCTCTCAAAAGAAATATTTGTAGCAGCTTCTTCTGGACCAGATCCAGATATGAACCCAGCTTTAAAATTAGCTATTGCAAAGGCAAAATCAAAAAATATGCCAAAAGATAACATAGAAAGAGCTATTGCAAAGGCAAAAGGTTCAAAAAATTCTGATACTTATACTGAATTAACATTTAATGCAACTGTAAGTGGTGGTGCTACATTCATTGTTGTTACATTAAGTGATAATGTAAATAGAGTAAAGTCAAACATTCAATCATATTTTAATAAACAAAATGCCACACTTGGCAAGACTGGTCAAATTCCATTTGCATTCGATAAAAAAGGAATTATTGAAATTTCAAAGGAATTAGTTTCTGAAGAAGACTTAATGATGATTGCTTTAGAAAATAATGTTGAAAATATTGAAAATGAAACTGAATCATTTGTTATATTATGTGCTCCAGAGGACTTTAGTACTTTAAAAAACGCAATTGAAACTAAATTAAAAATTGATAATTTTATTCAATGCGAAGTTACATATATACCAAATATGTATGTTGAATACGAGGAAGAAAAAGAAAAAAAATTACTTGATTTTGTTGAAAAACTTAAGGATGATGATGATGTTCAAGATGTTTATCATAATATAGAAATTAAAACCATTTAATTATTATGCAATGAGTTACAAATCTATACTTATCTATTAATAATTCGATAAATATTGGATGATTATCACAAATAATTCTTATCTTAATTTTTTTAGGGGCAATGTTATGTGTCCCAATCTTTATAGGATTATTTTTCCCGATAATCGGAAGAAACTTTAAAAAAAGTTATAGCATCTATATTCATGCTTTTTCAACAGGATTTTTCTTAGTTTTAGCTACTTTCGGATTTTTAAGAGAATCATTAGAAAGTGCTAGTTTATTTGCCTTTGCAAAAAAAGGAGCAGACGTTTCTCAATATACAATCTATGCATACAATATATTATTAATCATAAGTGGATTGATTATCGGTTTGATATTTTCATTTGTTGTTAAATTTGTTATCTCTTATAAATTAAATAAGAAACTTTTAGGCTCAAAACAATTAAGTTCTTTTATTCATGAACATACCATCGAAGAGGGACATTCTCATAATCATTTACATGCTCATGATGTCGTTATATCAAATAGTCAAGATCGAATTGAAATAGTTGATCAAACATTGTTTAAAAAAACTGAATCCAAACTAAAAATAATTGCTTTATTATTACTTTTAACTCATAGAATCCCAGAAGGATTATTATTAGGATATAACCTTAGTTTATTTATTCCAAACGATTCAGGTGAAGCGTTCTTTTCTATAACAACTGCCTATTTTCTTTCATTAGTATTACATTTAATTCCAGAAGAAGTCATCTTTTATGTTAGATTAAAAGATGCAGGATTTAGCCCGATAAAAGCACTTTTATTATCATTTCTAGGTTTGTCATTATTCTTACCTTTTATGATTATCGGAATGTTTGTGGGTTCAATTATTAATGATGCTGGAAAAGCAATAATGTTTGCAGCAATTGGAGGAATTTTCTTATTTACTGCATTAGTTGAATTCTTCCCTGAAATTTATCACATTAATTTCAATAAAAAGAAATGAATTTTCACACTTATTGTGTTATTTTTAGGAATTTTAGTTGCTGCATTTATTTTGTCATTCCATTCACACTCTCATATTCACCCTTAGTGGGTTTTTTTATTCTTTTAGAAAAAAAGCAAAATGATATAATTAAATTATTCTAAAAAAAGGGGGGATTCAATGTTTAAAAATCATAAAATGTGGTTGATTATATTGCTAGTATGTTTAATGTCAATGCTTTTTATTAGCTTTATTATTGCGTTTATGATACTCGATAATAACAAAGTTGTTTCGGCATTATTGGCGATAGGTATTTTAATAATACTTTTAATTGCAGTTTTATTAGGTTTCATTGCTATTGTGCAGTTTTCGCAATCTAGAGAGTTGATTAAAAACTCCTTCAATGGTTTTATTGAAGAAATAATGACTAAAAACAATATTGGAGTTTGTGTCTATGATACAAAGCAAGAAATAGTTTGATCAAGTAATTTTATTAAAAGCACATTCGGACGAAGTTTTATAGGCTTAAAAGTTATTGATGTTTTATTAAAAATCGATAAAAACCATAATGTTAATACAAATAATAATAATCAAACACATTTTGAATTTCAATATAAAGAAAAAAATTATGAAGTTCAATCATGACCCCTAAGTAATTTAATTTTAATCAGAGATATAACAGCAGAAGCAATTTATAAAATTCACACAAGAGATCAAATGCCTGTTATTGGCGAAATTGAAATTGACAACTTACAACTTTATCAATCAATTTTGTCAGAAGAACAACTTTTTACCATCAATAAAGTCGTCATTGATGCAATTAATGAATATACTGAGAAATACAATTTAATTTATCGTCAATATACTAATGGTAAATTTTTGATTTTTACAAATGAACATAGTTTAAATGAATTAATTAAAAATAGCTTTGATTTATTCTTACAAATAAAAAATAGAGTAAACGATGCTTCATTTAACAAGATCTCAATTAGTGGAGGATTCGCTTATGGATGAACTTCATTAAAGAAGAAAATTGAACAAGCTAAAAAAGCATTGGTTCAATCCCAATCTAGAGGTGGAGATCAAATAACAATTTATTCAAATGTTCAACCTCCTATTTTCCTTGGTTCAAATACTGAAATCTTAACCGATAATAATAGAACAAAAATCAAAGGTGTTGCTAGAAATCTAGAAAAAAGACTAATTGATCCAATAATTGATAAAGTTTTTATATATGGTCACAAATGAGCAGATCTTGATGCTTTTGGAGCTGCTTATGGAATTTATGAAATCGCAAAAGCATTCGATAAAGAGGCATATATTGTTCTAGAAACATATGATAATACTGTAGCTCAATTAGTAAAAGATGTTGAAAAAAATAATCCAGATATCTTTATAAAATCTAACTATGCACTCAAAATCACTAATACTAATAGCTTAATTGTTTTTGTTGATATAGCTGATCCGCAAAGAACTGATAACACTAACGCAATAAATGAAGTGAAACGTGATAACATATTTGTTTTTGATCATCATCGGCTTGGAAAACCAATTGATTTTGCTCCAAAAATAAATTGTTACGTAGAAACGATTTCATCAAGCGCCTGCGAAATCGTGACAGAAATAATGACATTCTTAGAACATCGAATTAACATAACTAATAAATGTGCACAATTACTGTTAAATGGAATTTATTTAGACACCATTCAATTTTCGAAATCAGTTACTCCAAGAACTTTCGATGCTGCTTCATGATTAGAAACTCGTGGTGGTAACTCATTAAAAAGTGGTGAATTATTAAAATTTGATGAAGAAACAAATGAAAAAATTAACAAAATTCTAGAAAATACCTTGGAAGTTAAAAAAGGATTTTTCTTAGCTTATTCTGATATTGAAGCAACAAATGATGAAATTTCAATTGCAGCAAATGAAATTCTTAAAATAAAAGGAAGAGTAGCATCATTCGTTGTTGCTAGATTAGAAAACACCTACACATATAAATTGAGCGCTCGTGGTATTGAAACGAATGTACAAATCATTTGCGAAGCAGTTGGAGGTGGAGGACACTTCAGTATAGCAGCTGCATATAGCGATGAAAAGCTTGAAATATTCGTTGATAACATCAAGCATGCTATCACAACATTAGGGAGACAAATTAATAATGAAAGTAATACTAATTAAAGATTGTAAAGATGGAAAACAAAATACTATCATAGAAGTTTCAGGTGGATATGGAACAAACTTTTTAATCAAAAAGGGTTTTGCTGTTCCGTATAATGAGCAAACACTTAGTCAATTAAATAAAAGGCTTGACACTCTTTCAGCTGATGAACATGAAAATAGATCAAATGCTCTTAACTTAAAAGAAAAACTAGAAGAAATCACCCTTAAATTTGAACTTACCTCAAACATAGATTCAAACGGAAATCTAAATGTGCATGGTTCAGTTTCAACAAAAGATGTTGATAAAAAACTAAAAGAACTTGGTTATAATCTCTCAAAACATTCACTTCAAAAGATTCATCTAATTTCACATGGAACTCATGAAGTAAATGTTAGTCTTTACAAAGATATCGAAGCAAAATTAAAAATAGAAATCAATGTTACAAATGTCAAAAAATAAAAAAAATTTTAATAAATATCATAACTTCGAATTCTCTTTATTAAATCAAGTAAATGAAAATACTTTATTTAAAGATAATTTAGCTGAACAAACTGTTTTAAATCTAATGATGTTAGATAGCGAAAAACAACAATTAGCTTCTCAATATCTTTCTAGTGAATATTTCTTTTTTTCATCTAATAGACAACTTTTTGAATTTATTAAAGAAAAAAGAAACAAAACAATTAGTGGAATGGGAGTTTTTCATGACTTTTATGAAATTAAAACTTTTATAGAAAATGATGAAACTAAAAATAAATATCCTCTCGTTACTGTTAAATTAATAAATGAAATAAATACATTATTTGTTAATGAAGACAACTTTTTAGCAAATGTTGAACACTTAATTGAACTTAATAAACTTAGAAATTTAGAAGTATTTTACCAAGTTTCATTAAATTCTTTATCTCATAATAAAGAAATAACCTGAACAAACTCAATTCAAGACTTCGAAACATTTTTAGAAGAAAACTTTTCTAATTCACTACACAATAGTTCTTTTGTTAGTTTTAAAAAAGCTACTGATGAATTCGAATCACTAATCGAAAAAGGACGTAGAAACGAAATCCCAGAAGGACTTAAAACTGGCTTTAATACTTTAGATAATTTATTAAAAGGATTAAAAGCGGGGCAATTAGTTATTTTAGCTGCTAGACCTGGTGTCGGAAAAACTGCTCTTGCTTTAAATATTGCAAAAAACATTACGCAAGAAGAAACAATTAATTCAAATCATGAAATTATTAGACCATATAGCTGTGCTTTTATTTCTTTAGAAATGCCTTATATGGAATTAACTTTACGGTTATATTCATCAATGAGTAATATTCCTTTAGCTAAACTTCAAAAACCTTCTTTATTAGATAGCACAGAAATGACTTCATTAAGATCAACAATTGCCACTAATAAAGATCTTACTAATCTTTATTTAGATGATAATACTTCAAGTAAAATTTCTGATATTATTTGAAAAATTAGACAACTAAATAAAGAAATTCCAGGTGGATTACAATTAATTGTGATTGACTATTTGCAATTAATTAGTGGAAGTGAATTTAGTGGTAATCGTCAAAATGAAATTGCTCAAATTTCAAGATCACTAAAATTACTTGCTCTTGATCTTAAAATACCTATTATTGCATTATCACAATTATCAAGAACCGTCGAGACAAGAGAGAATAAAAGACCACAATTAAGTGATTTAAGAGAATCAGGAGCCATTGAACAAGATGCTGATATAGTTATATTTCTAAGTAGAAACATCCTTCATAAAAAAACAAATAATGAAAATGAATTTATTGAAAATCATAGTATCACAGAAGTAACAATAGCCAAGAACCGTAACGGACAGGTTGGTTATGGTGAAATGTTATATGATGGTAAAATAGTTACATTTTGAGAAGAAACAAAATAAAATAAACAATTTTTACTCAAAAAAATAAATTAAAACACAAAGTAGGTAATATATAATGGAACTTCCCATAGGACAGCTGATCGGTATCCTTATCACAATTTTTATTTTATTTATACTAAGCGCTATTTATAGTGGTTGCGAAACTGCTTATTCATCTTTTTCAGGTGTTAAAATTCACGAAATGTTAGAAAATAAGGAGAAATCATCCAAATTAATAGAAAGACATCATAAACGCTATAATCGAATTTTAACTACCATTTTAATCGGAAATAATTTAGTTAATGTAGCAACCTCAACAATTACTGCATATTTAATTAGTAAAGTAATCTATGAAGAAAGAATAGCGATTATTGTTTCAACTGCAGTTGTTACACCTTTACTTGTGCTATTTGGCGAAATAACACCTAAATTAATAGCTAAACAATATCCAAAACAATATTTACAATGTTTTGGATGATATATTGATTTAAACTATTGAATATTTTGAATATTAACTTGGCCGATTACAAAGCTTTCTAAAAAGGTTTATGTTACTAACTCAGAAGATGATTTAAAAACAATTATTAATCTGGCTCAGAAAGAAGGTGTTTTGCAAACTGGTGAAAGTATTCTGGCTCAAAAAGCATTAGATCTTGACTCAACAAAAGTATCTTCACATTATATTAAATTAAAAGATGTAACCTCAATAAAATTTAAAGCGAATATTCAAGAAGCCTTAGATATTTTTAAAGAAACAAATTATTCAAGACTCCCGATAGAGAAAGATGGACAACTAATTGGGATATTATTATTAAAAGATATTTTTTATCTTAAAAGAGGTAAAATCATTAATTATATGAAGTTGGTTCCGACTGTTTCAGCTAATTCAATTTTATCTAGTGCCTTAGAAAAAATGCGTTCAGCAAGAGCTCAAATGGCATTCGTGACTGAAAATAATAATGGTTCAGAAATAATTGGAATTATAACCATTGAAGACATTGTTGAAGAAATAATTGGTGAAATATATGATGAATATGATGATGAAGAAAAGATCTATGAAATTTCATTAGAAAAGTCAAGGGTTGAAGATGATGTTATTATGTGAGATCTCTTTAAGCAACTAGAAATTGATGAGTCGCTATTAGAAGATTCAGAAGAAGATCTAAGCCTAGCTAAATTCTTAATTCTTAAGACTAAAAAAACAAAATTATATAAAAATACTCGTTATGTTTTAAAAAATAAAGTAGCATTCAAAGTGCTTGAAAGTAACCTTAAAAATAAAAAAGCGATCATTGAAGTTTCTAAACTTTAAATCAATGCCTGTGTTTCATAAAAAACACAGGATTTTCTTTTTTCAATTTTTTCCAATATTTATAATTTTAAAAATAAAATAAATTTTTTGTCTATAAGAAATTTTAATCTGTAAATACATTTGAAAACAAAAATAATTTAATTTTAATAAAAAAATTATTTTCTAAAATATTAAATTTAAAAAATAAGAGTTAAACTACAAAACTTAAATTTTAGGAGTTTATCTTTGCAAAAACAAAAAATGCCAAAAGAATGAATTTAATCCTTGTTTTTGGCATATATTTTTCTTCGAAACATTATCCTATGATACTAAAAATTCTCTTTAAATTCTTTATGCTCCAAAAATATGCATTAATCTTTAAAAAATATTTTGCAATTCCTCATCAGAAGCTGTTTTAGAACTCTCTTTTGTCACAACTTCAATGTGATTAAGGTAATCATTCATTAAAAAATTATCATTAAGATTAAAATTTTCATAATAATTACTATTAACATCATCAAGGTATATTTCTACATCATCAAAATACCCCTTAATGTGGTTTGCGATAAAACGTTTTGTATTGTTTTTACATAATGATTTCCCTGTTTTGTTGTGCGGATCTTCCTTGGTATCTAAATATTTTTTAGATAATCAATATTCATAATCATGTAAACTAGAACTAATAAAATGATTTTTATTTTTTACTTGAATATAACTGTCATTAATATAATAATCGTTGTTTTTATAATAGTCATTAAAATTAGGTATTTTAATTTCTGGATTGTACAATTTAGCTATTGTTGGATTAACAGGCAATTTTTGAATTTCATTCTTTGAACCTCATTCAAGTAGTTTAAAATCATCAAAGAAATAAACTTCTTCAAATAACTCATTTATTATTTTAAGATCATCAGTAATAAAAATAAATGAACTAGAAAAACTTTTCGAGATGTTCCCTAGAGTTCTTAGAATTTCTTTTTTTTCTTCATAACTAATTGAATTATCATCTTGTACAAATAAAAACTTAGCACCATTAAGGTGATATTTAACAAATTTTAGCTTAAATTTTTCACCTAATTTAAGTTTTTTATAAGGCAAAAACATCTTTTCTATATTAATTGATAAACTTTCATAAAGTCTAATAAATTCTAATGCAGCTAAATAATCGATTTCTAATTTTTTTGAAACACTTGATTTTGACGATGTATATCTTGAAAGGTTAATTAATAAATTTAATGACCACTCTTTAAAAGCAAAAAGTTTTCTAAAACTCTTGATATCTTTTACTGTCTCTAGTTCTAATAATTGCTTAGCATTTTCATGTGATGAAATTACTGATTCAAAATAATTTAATAATGGAGCAACAGTTTTTTTATAACTCTTTATATTTTTTTCTAGTCTAGATACTTTAATTTCTTTATTACTTAAAAATAAACTAAACAATTTATTTTGTGATTCATCACTTCATTTCACTTCTGCTTGGGCTAGCTTTATAGATTGTTCAAAATTAAATATTTTTGAAGGTTCATTTAAAGTATCTTTTTTTACAAAAACTAATTTATCAATCTTGTCTTTTTTCTTCAATAAAATATTCATTTCTTTTTCAATAGATTTATCAGTCTTATACGATTCAGAAGTGTAAAAGTCAATTGGTATATCAAATTCATAATTAATAATTTGTCTTATTCTACTTAATTTATATCTTTTGTCCTTATTACTTTTTAAAATTGGAAAAAATCTACTTTCTGAAAATATTTTAACTTCTTGATCTACAAAGTTTTCAAGATCAAAAATCATATTGTTTTTTAAATAAACCACATTATGTATATGTTTTTTTCAAAACTTAATCAATTTTCTTTTTATTAATAAATTTTTATAAACTTCTAATCACTTAATGTCATCATTTATTAAATTTTTTAACATTATTTTAAGATTTTTCTTTTCACCGGTTAGTTTTTTAATAATTGATTTTATGTAATAAACATTTTTTTTAGTAAGTTTTTTTCTATATGATGAATAAAAAGAAATTTCTTGTAAAATATCTCTTTTTTTAATAGCAATTGAAACTTGTTGAATTGATGAATTATTTATTTCTTTCATATACTTTAAAGCTAATCGATTTTGTTCAATGATTTTCTTAGAAATATTAAAATCACTTTTTTCATATTCTTCAAGTAATCTAAAATGATTTGTTTTTAAATCCTTTAAAAAACGAACTAAATGATCTGCCATAACATTTTTATAATCAGTAACAACATCATAAACAACTGACGCAAAGCTTTCAATGATTTTAACATCATTATTATGCGATATTTTTTCAGAATATTCAAGAAAGATAGAATCAAATACTTTTTGATATGATAAATTAACTGAATGTAATTGTTGTGAATAGAATGTGATTTTTGAGAACAATGAATTTTTCATTGTTAGTTCAAAATCTTTATTAAAGATACTTAAATCATAATGTTTTTTGATTGTTTCGTAACTTTTAATACAAGTATTTCATATTTCAATAAAAGGTAATCCATCATTATTTTTATCATACTCACTCAAATTTATAAAAGCAATCTTTTTTAAAATCTCACTTTTATTTGCTGTGTAATTTTCTTTGTTATTTTTCACAGTTTTATAAAATAAACTTGAGTTTTTGTTATTCATTATAGAATTTCAAATATTATTAAAATTAAGATTTTTATTTTTAGAAGAAATATAAAATGCTGTGCTTTGCTTATCTAAGTAAAGCTCAGGAATATTAATATAATGTTCTAATGGTTCAAAATGACTTTTAGATCAAAATGAAAATTTTTTCTTTTCAAATTTTTCAAAAATATTTGAAATTTTTAGGAAATTTTGAATCTTCATAGTTACTTATATGATAACGCCTCATTTTTATTAATTAATTTATACACGATAGAATAAGAAAAGAAAACAACAAAAACATTAAATCATATCTTAATCGGACTTAATAAGATATGTTGAGTAACTCAAATATAAATATTATTTTTATCACCACCACCAATAGAAAGCAAATCAGCATAAGATAAAATAGGTACATTCACCAACTCTAAAACGGCACTAAAAGAAATTATTGGAGCAATAGTTAAAAAGAATTTTGATTTAAGTTTAAATCTAGAAAAGATAATAAATAAAACCATTGAAACAATTCCTAAGCTCATCAACACTAATAAAATTTTTTTATTACTAATAAATGATCTATCTAAAATATTTTGCGGTGTTAAATGAACTAATGTTACAACAATCCCGAACACAAAACAAAGCACAATAACTGAAACAATTAAATTAATATTTTTTAATGCATTAAATGTCTCATTTTCTTTAATATATATTTTTTTATTATCTAATTTAATAATTTTAATTGCATATTTATCAGCTAACTTATAATCATAATTAAGTTTAGCAGCATTATATTTAATTCCTAAAATTGAAATCTTTTGAGTTATTCTTTGAATTTTATATTTAGAACTAAAAGCAGTTCTTAAAACTTGAGTAAAATATAAACCGAATATTCCTGGAATAAATCCATTTAAAGCAGTAGCTAAGGTATATAAAGGATGATATCCAGCAGGAGGAATAAATAATATTGATAATAAATCGCTAATTAATCCAACAAATAAACCAATAATTGGCCCAAAGATAAAACCGGTTATTTTTATCGGCAATCCAATAAAGGAAAACTTAAATGAAGGAATAACTGCAAGTGGTATAATTTGAACAACAACAATAACAAAACTTACTGAAATGGCTATTAATATAGCAACAAACACCATTTTTCTAATTGTTCATTTTGGTAATAAATTTATTTCTTGAAAATTTAATTTTATTATTTTCTTAGCTATTCTTTTCATTTTTTAATTATATCATTTTATAAAAATTATTATGTCTAAAAGTAACTAGTAAAAAATATTTTATGTTTTGTTTTAATTGTATAAAATTATTATATTGGTTACATTTTATTTATAAAGTTTAAATAAAAACATTTATCTAAAAAGATAAATGTCATTAACTAAATGGGGGTTTAGTATAATGGTAGTATAACAGTCTCCAAAACTGAATGTAAGGGTTCGATTCCTTTAACCCCCGCCATCAAACACTTAATGTGTTGTTTTTTTATGCATTTTTTTAATTGTTAAAATAAAGTTATCAAATAGTGGATTTGAATTTAAAACTCTTGTAGTGAATTCAGGATGGTATTGGACACCTAAATAAAATGGATGATTTTTAACTTCACATATTTCAGCGACATTAGTTTCAGGGTGAATTCCTGAAAAAATAAATTCTTCATCAAGTAGTTTTTCACGGTATTCTGGATTAACTTCATATCTATGTCTATGACGTTCATAAAATACATTTGATCCATAAATTTGATGTGCTAGCGTATTTTTTTTAGCTATAATTGGTTGTTCACCTAAACGTAATGTTCCGCCCAAAATATCTTTATCACCATTTTCAAAAAACGGAGTTAAGACAAAAGTTTGCTTTTGTTTTTTATCAACAAATTCTTTGCTAGTTGCATTTTTGAATCCTTTTAATCTTGCTTGAGCAACTGCCATCGCTTGAAATCCTAAACAAATACCTAAAGTTGGTTTATTTATAGTTCTCGTATATTGAGCAACTCTAACTTTTGCTTCAAATCCTCTAATTCCAAAACCAGGTAAAATTAAAACCCCATCGTATTTATCTATTTTGCTAGAAATATTATCATCATTAATATCATCAGCATTAATTAAATCATATTTTAGTTCTACTTCATTATGCGCTGCTGCAATTTTTAATGAGGTAATAATAGATAAATAAGCATCTTCTAATTCAATATATTTTCCAATTAATAGAAGATTTATTTTTTCTTTATTTTCCTTTAAGTATTTATGTACAAAATTTATTCATTTGTTATAAACGTTAATTTTTATTTTCTTTTTAATATTAAAAAACTTATAAATTACCTGAATTATATTTTGATCTTTTAAAAATAATGGAATCTCATAAATATTGGCTTTATCAGGAATATTTATAACATTAATCGAATCTAGAAATGATGCTTCTGCGACTTTTTGAACAATATTATTATCTACCTTGCCTTGTGATCTTAATAATAAAACATCGGGGTTCAATCCAAATGAACGTAAGGTAGAAATTGATACTTGTGATGGTTTAGACTTATATTCATTTGAGGCACTTAAATAAGGAACAAAAGCTAAATGACTTAATAAAACATCGTTCTTTCTCATTGATCTAAATTTTGAAATTGCATAAATATATGGATTAGATTCAATATCACCAACAGTACCACCAATTTCAATCAACATAAAATCAGGTTGTTTTTCTTTTTCAATATTTTCAATAATTTCAATAATTTCATCAACAACATGTGGAACTATTTGAACTGTTTTTCCGTTATATAAACCTTTTCTTTCTTTTTCAAAAACATGAGTTAAAATTCTTCCGGTTGTATAATTACTTTGTCTTGAAAGCTTAACATCAATAAATCTCTCATAGTGCCCTAAATCTAAATCAGTTTCGCCTCCGTCGCTTGTTACATAAACTTCGCCATGTTCAGTTGGTGACATTACGCCTGGATCAATATTGAGATAAGGATCAAGTTTCATAACAAAAACATTAAATCCTTGTGACTTAAGTAAATTACCAATACTTGCTAAAGTAACACCTTTTCCTAAACCTGATAAAACTCCACCAGTTTGTATGATATATTTAGTTCTTTTTTCCATCTAAAACTCCTTTAAAAAATAAAAAAAATGTCACTAAATAAAAAGTGACTTAAAAACTATTTCACTAAAAGTGAATTTTGATCCATTTCTTTTGGTTTTGAAACACCAATATAATCAAGTACAGTTGGAGAAACATTAGCCAATATACCATCTTTTAGTTTAACATTTTTATCTGTACAAATAAACATTACTGGGCTACTAGTATGTTTTGTAGCTGGTTTGTTGTTTTCATCTTCTGTAATTTCAGCATTTCCATGATCTGCTGTAATAAAAACTGTTACATCATTAGCTTCTGCTCAATCTACAATTCTTTTTATCTGTGTATCTAAAAAACTTACTGCTTTAATGGTAGAATTTAAATTTCCTGTGTGCCCAACCATATCAGGGTTAGCAAAATTCATAATTGTTACATCATAATTTAAAGCGTTATCAATTAATGCGTCAGTAATTCCTTTTGCTGACATTTCAGGAGCATCTGCGTATGATTCTACCTTTAGTGAATCTACCATAATACGGTGTGAATTTTTAAATTCTATATCATTCCCGCCATCCATAAAAAATGTTACGTGAGCATATTTTTGAGTTTCTGCAATTCTCAATTGTTTTAAATTAGCAAGTTCTAAAACCTTTCCAATCGGCATTGGAACTTCCATTTCATCAAAAGCAACAATTGTTTGCAATCCCTCATATTTCATCATTGAACAAAACTTATTAATTTGTACTTCATTTTTTGGTTTGAAATCATAAAGGTCTGATTTAATAAAAATGTGTGCTAATTGTCTTGCTCTATCTGGACGAAAATTAAAGAAAATAATTGAATCATAATCTTTAACAAATGAATCTTTTGAAAGACTTTCATTAATAGCAGGAACTAAAAATTCATCTGTAATCCCATTTTTATATTGCAAATCAACATAATCAATAGCGTTTTTAAAAGTAGTATTTGATTTTCCTAATAATGCATCATAGGCTTTTTCGACCCTATCAAACATCTTATCACGATCCATTGCATAAAATCTACCTGCAAGAGACGCAATATGATAACCATATTTATCGCAAAGATTTTGTAATTTTTCTAATGAAGGTTTGATTGACTCTGGTGCTACATCTCTTCCATCACCAAAACAATGCACCGAAACTTTCTTTATTCCAAACTCATGCGCAGCTGTTAATAATTCAAATAAATGATCTTCTAATGAATGGACACCACCAGGTGATAATAACCCCATTAAATGTAAGGTTGAATTATTTTCTTTTACATTGTTGAATACTTCTAAAAAAGCCTTATTAGTTTTATATGTACCATCAGCTAAAGCTTTTTTAATTAATGATAAACCAGTATAAACAATTGTTCCTGCTCCTATATTTAAATGACCAACTTCAGAATTTCCCATTTGACCTTTAGGAAGTCCGACATATTCCCCAGATGCTTGTAAGATTGAATTTGGATATTCTTTAAATAATTTATCGAATGTAGGAGTATTAGCTAAAGCAAACCCATTTCCTTGAGTTTCTTTTCTTAATCCTAATCCATCAATAACAATCAAAACTGTTTTTTTCATAAATTCTCCTAGATAAAATAACTAAAATAAAAATCTTATTTAAATTGTACTAAAAAAGTTACTTTTTTAAATAGCTATATAAATAACTTTTAAATTATTAAAATTAAACATTTATAACTGTTATATAGTATTAAATGTTATTTTTATAATTTGGTTTATTTTTTTGTCTTAATACTTATTTAAATTAATTATGCATATCACCAAAAATTCAATTATATTAAAAAAAGCTAACATTTTTTAATATTAACTTTTTGATTAATTTATGATTTGGTCTTATTAAAATAGTATGTTGTAATTTTACTTTGCAATTCATCTGACACAGGTTGAATGTTCTCGTGGATAACGCCATTTATATTTGATATTTCATATAGATAAATTGCATTCTTGTCATATCCATTAATCGGATCTAAAAAATAATTTTGTAAAACTTGTTCATAATCTGCAATGTTAGTTGGATCATAATTAACAAAATCAAAATTACTAAAGTTATATTTAGATTTATTTGTTTCATTAGATAAATCTAAATATGCTAATTTGTAACTTAAATAAGAATAAATTAAACTCTTTAAATCACTATTAAATGAATCTTTTGATCTGTTTTTTAATTCATTTATTTTTGTTTTTAAATCAGTTTGATCATTAAGTATATACTGAGTAAAAATTCTCTTTTCTAAACTATTTGTTAGTTTAGCACCAAACTCATATTTTTCATTTTTAATTAATTGTGATATTTCATCTATAAAATCACTAAAATTATTTCTAAGATATTCATTAAAAATTATTGGAATAAAACTAATTCTTTTTTCAAATTCAACTTCTTTACCAGCTTCATAATCAAGTTGTATTTTATAATAATTATTAAACTTTTCAGTATTTCCTTTGTTCGATAAATCAATCATCTTTTTATATTTCTCAATCAAGTTTGATACTTTATTAGTTTGATACTTTTGTTTAGAATTTGCTAAAAGTTGTTGAATTTGATTATTCTTCATAAATTCTCAATTTTTTGCAATTTGAGCTTGTGAAACTCTTTGTTGTATAAGCTCAAATTTAGAATCGTCTTTAATATTTAAAATATCATTGACTAGGCCTTTTGAACGAAGTTCTTTATAACTTTGAATAATATCTAAACTTCCTGAAAAAATACTTTGCGAAACGGTTTTGGTGTATTTAGAAGCATTTTCTTTTGCTAATCCAGATGAAACAACATATCCATCAAGTAATAAAATATTTTGTTTTGGTTTTATTCCTCTAATCTCACCATCGCCAACAACATTTGGAAAATTATCTGAACCATAATACGCATCAATTGCATCACCATTGTAAAGTATTGAAGCATTAACATCAGGGCGTGCTGGGTTAATTAAGTCATTAACTATTTCTAAACCATCACCCTTAAAAGTAATATGTTTATTATCTTTAATTTCATAACCGGTTCCATCTTTAATTAGATCAGCGAATGAGTCTATTAAGATTTTATATACTTGGTTATTATTATCATCTGCATTAGAAACATTCCCAGTAAAATTCTTTTCAGTACGAGAATTCGGCAAAGGTCAATAAGCTGAGCCGTATAGCAAATTATCACGAATTGCATCAGTAATGTATCATTTATCATAATTATTTTCAGAAAGTATCTTAAGAACATTTATGATTGCAAGTGGGTCTTTTATATCATCATTTTTAAATTTATTCTTATATTTCGAAAAATCTATTGCACCATAATTGTTTGACTTCTTCAGTGGAACTTTTTTAATATTATAAGCAATAACCATATCTTGTGAAAAATAAGGATAAAAATACTCTCAAAGTTCATCATTATTTTGTAATTTATATTTATTAATATGATTCCAAATTTCTTTTCTTAATGAAAGTTTCACAAGTTGCTTAATCTTTATCTTTTTTTGCTTTACAATATTAAACTTTGCAATTATTTTTGCTTTTTCTTGCTCATTAGTAAATTTATTTTGTTTAATTTTTTCATTTAATGAATCATATTCTAAATAACCGCTTAATTCAGGTAAATTTAATAAAATAGAATAATCAATTTTCCCAATTAAATGTTTTTTAACTAATTCAGCTGCCAAAAACTCTGAACCAATACCAGCAGCAGCCTTATTATTGATTAATGCATTACTAAATTCATTAATTTCATCAAATTCTTTATAATCAAACGTTTCATTAATTTTATTAATATTTTGTTCTGACATATAAGACTTATAATTAAAAAAACTAGGTTTAAATTTAGTTGTAATTTTAGTTACTGCAATTGCACATAAAACACTTATACCTACAATAGCACCTACACTTAGTAAAATTTTATTTCTATAACGGGAATAAAATTTTTTCAATTGGATATTACTGTCTTTTTAGCTTATATATTCCGTAAATTATATTAGCTGTTAAGACGATAAAAAGCACAATTGAACCTAAAACTAAACCTCATGGTTCAAATGCACCTTCATACAATTTTGTTCCAAGTGTAGATGTGTTTGATAATGTTCTAGTGATGATAAAATCATCAAAACTAAACACAGAACTTACTACTAGTACAGTAATAATTGAAGGTATCATATAAACTAAATAAGTTTTAAATCATGAACGAATTTTTGAATAGCCCAAGTCTTGTGAAGCCTCAAAAAGATTGTTATTAAATTTTTCAGATCTTGGCAACATTAGCAAAATTCCATAAGGTAAAGTCATAATTGTGTGTCCTACAATTACTCTACCAAATCCTTCTTTATCAACTGAAACAATTCCAAAGAATGCACTAAATACTAATACTAAGCCAATTGCAGTAATATTATCAGGATTAATTAAGGGAATGTTTGAAGTAGCAGTTAATGTTGTTTTTAGTAATTTATTTTTTTGTCGATAGACAGCATAAACAGTTATTAAACTTAAAATAATAACTAAACCACTAACCACTATAGCCAAAATCAATGTATTAATTAAACTTAAATCTCTACCAGAATTAAATAAGCTCTTTCAATTTTCACTTGTCGAAGCCGTTCAAGTTGGATTAAATTCTCCTTTGGGCGTTGGTTTATTAAAACTAAAAATCACTCCAAAAACAAGTGGTACATAAACAAAAGATAAAATAATATAAATATAACTTCTTCTTAAAAAAGTAGTGAATTTATTCATAATATGCTCCTTTTTTAAGTTTAAAAATAATTTTAGGAACAATTAATAACAGTGAATATATACCAATAAATATAGTAGAAACAACAATAACCAACATTGAACCAGTACTTAAATCATACTTATTTCCGGGATTAATTTTTGAATTAATAACTGTTCCAATTAATTGATTTTGAGATCCATCTGGAAGTAATTTGGCACTTACAATAAATGTAGTAGCACTTGATAAAAAGATAATTCCAAGTCCACTAATGATTGCTCTTGTTCCGTACGGAATAATAACTTTAAAAATTGTTTGAACATTATTGAATCCTAAATCATGACTTGCTTCAATAATATTTTTAGGCATATCTTTAAATACAGTATATAAAGGCATAATCATTAAAGGAACATTTAAGTATGTTAACCCAAAAATAATAAATAATTCATTATTTAACGATTTTGGATTGCTAGCAAATACAGCCAAAGCAAGTCCTTTAATTGAATAAATTCTAGCGACAGTAAAAATTGCTAATGGACTAATTATTAGACTCAAAGCAAATATTTTAAAAATTTTGGACTTAGATATTGATACAAAATATGCATACGGGAATCCTATTAACAAACACAATAAAGCTGAAACAATTCCAATTCACAATGATCTGAAAATAATATTTCATGTATTTGCATCTTTTACAAGTACATAAGCATCAAAATCTTTAGTAGAAAAAGCACTTACTATAATCATAATTATTGGAAGAATTATTAAAAATATTGCTAACAAAAAATAAGGAATGAATAGTGAAGCTTTACCATCAAACTTAAAAAGTGATTTTATTTTAAAACTCATTTTGATTATAATTCCACTTCGGATCTTTTTTCATTAAGTGAATCGAATCAATAGTTCAACTAAGGAATACTTTTTCATCAAGATGAAACTTTTTAGCTGTTTCAACATGAAAAATATTACCTTCATCAGATTCAATTTTTAAGTAGTAATAGCTTCCTCGATATGAAATTTCTTTAACATATCCAATAATCTTATTTTCTTTTGAGGTAGTTGTATTTGAAATATCAATATCTTCTGGTCTAATTAAAACATCAACTTCTGAATTGATTTCAAATTCATCTTCATCATGAATAGTTTTATATTTCTTTCCAAATAATTTTACATTACCATCATATAAAAATTTACCATTAAAAATATTAGAGTCACCAATAAATTTTGCTACTCATATATTTGTTGGATAATCATAAATTTCTTTAGGAGTATCATATTGTTCAATAACTCCATCACGCATAATTGCGATCCTATCTGATAATTCTAGTGCTTCATCTTGATCATGAGTAACAAAAATAAATGTTAATCCAAGCTCTTGTTGAATCGTTCTTAGAAGAACCTGCATTTTTTGACGAATTTTAGCATCTAGGGCACTCAAAGGTTCATCAAGAAGTAAAATTTCAGGTTCGATAACTAAACTTCTAGCTAGTGCAACACGTTGTTTCATACCACCTGAAAGTTCACTAATCGCTTTAGTTTCATTACCGGTTAATCCGACTATATCAATAATTCTTTTAACTTTTTCATTCAACTCTTCATTAGACATCTTACGTTTAAAATACTTATTTTCATAATCTTGTGTTTTTAACTGTACAAAATTTTCTCAATAAGAATATTTAAAATCAGAATCATCTAATCAAGATTGTCGTTTGTTATATTGATATGTACCAGGTTTTAATTTTTCTAGTTCTTCAATATATTTATCTTGAATTAAATCAAGCGCTTGCATTTTTTTCTTTGCTTTTTCTTCTCAATATCTCTTTTTAATTTCTAGTGCATTTATATATTTTTGATTAATTATTTCTTTGGGAACTCTTTTGATTTTAAGTCCATATAAAATATTTCCTTCAACATTTAAATGAGGGAATAAAGCATAATCTTGAAAAATAGTTGAAACATTTCGTTTGTATGGAGAAAGATCTTTAATATCTAATCCATTGAACTTTATTTCACCACGAGTAGCTCATTCAAAACCGCCAATTAATCTTAAAATGGTTGTTTTTCCTGATCCGGATGGTCCTAATAATGTGACGAATTCACCTCTATTAATTTTTAAATCAATATTATTTAAAACAGTTTTATTATCAAAAGTTTTAACTATATTTTTTAATTCAATAATATGATTTTGTTTCTTTTTATTAATAGCCATTTTTCTCCTTTCTTTTATTTTTGGATTTAAAAAATAAAAGAAAGGGAGACGGTATCATAAAGATTCTCGCGATATTCTTCAACATCACAAGATTCACATGGATATTCCAAATCATTAAAAATATAAAAAATATTCTTAACCTCTAAAATCTGTATTAATAATGCTTTCTTTTTCATTAAAATAAATTATATTAAAATTTTAAAAATATTATTAAAAATCACAAGATTAAATGATTAAATTAATCTAATTTAGCTAAAATAAATATGAAAAATCACACAAGAAATATTGTGTGATTAACGATTTAATAGATATGTCATATTTAATTATTTTGACATCAAACGAGCACGAACAATTGTGTATGGAATTAAAGCCATAAATCTTGCTCTTTTAATTGCATTTGCAACTTTTCTTTGGTGTTTTGCACAAGTACCTGTTAATGATTTTGCCTTAATTTGACCTGTTGCAGAAATAAATTTGTTAAGAAGCTCAGTATTTTTATAGTCAACATAGTGTTGATTTTCTTCACAAAAAATACATACTTTTCTTCTACCTGCAAAAACTTTTTTACGTTTAATATATGCCATTTTTCCTCCTAATTAATCTTCATTTTCAAATAATCCAGAACCATCTTCAACAAATGCTAACTCTTCAAATTCATGCAAGTTATTTGTCTCAGGTTCTTGAGTATTTGTTTTTTCACTTTCTACTATATGAGAAGTTTCATTGTTATTTGATTGAACATTTTTAGTAGCACCCTGATTATAGTTTTGTGTTTGGGGACTGTAACTATGTGATCTTTGTTCAATTAAAGTTTTTGATTCTAAAATTTTACATTCAAGTACAGTTACATCTGTAGATCTTTGCAATTGATTTAATTGATTTGTATATTGATTAATGTGAAGTTCACCCTCAATATAAATTAATGAACCTTTTCTAGAATATTTACTCATAAATTCTGCAGTTGTTCCTCATAATACAATAGGAATAAAATCTGTTTGTCTTTCAGAATTTGCAGAAAGTCTTTTTCTTTCTACAGCAAGTGATGTTCTTGCATATGGTCTACCTTGCTTTGTAAAAGTTAATTCTATATCTTGTGTTATTCTTCCAATCAAAATTACTTTATTAATCATTTTTAAAACTTCCTTTATGAGATTAATTATTTTGTTTCAGTTTTTTCAATTCTTGGACGTAGTGGTTTTTGAATTCTTGCTGGTCTTTCTGTATTTGTTTCTGCTAAATTGTCTTTCGGTCTTCTTTCGAATACTCTCTTAAATTTTACAGGTTTTTTAGTTGCTTTTTTAGGTGATAATCCTTTTTCAGTATCAAGATTTATCACTAATGTTCTTCAAACTTCTTTTAAAATGTTTGAACGACGAGTGAATTCAGCGATGTTTTCACCTTTTGATTCAACATTAGCTAAAATATATTGTGCAAAACCAGATTTATTTATTTTGTAAGCAAGATGATTATTTTCAAGCTTTTCAGCTTTTTGAACACCCTTTCCAAAAACTTCTGCTAAAAGATCGTATGCAATTTTAACATCAGCTTTAGGATCAATAATCATCATTATTTCATATTTATTCATTTTGCTCCTCATGGTCTTTCTGAGCTATTTTTAAATAAAATTTTATTAAATAGCTAAGGAGTATTTTAGTATTTTATACTCTTATAAATTATAATATCATATTAAAATTATCAAAATTTAGATTTATTAATTAATAAGTGTATTATATAGTTAAAAAAGTTGAGTTCTCTAATAAATTTAAAAAATTATTTTTACAAAAATGATTTGGATTTATTAAAAATAATTGTATATTATTTTGTATGAAAAATTTAGTTATCGTTGAGTCACCAAATAAAGTTGCAACCATTAAAAAATATCTTGGAAATGAATTTGAAGTTGTTGCTTCAGTTGGCCATTTTCTTAAAATGAAAACAGATGGACAATTTGGGCTTGGTATTGATTTTGAAAATTGAGAACCTAGATATGCCCTAGACACATCAAAAAGAAAAGTAGTTAAAGAAATAAAAGAAGCCTTAAAAGATATTGACAAGGTATATATAGCAACTGACCCTGACCGTGAAGGTGAAGGAATCGGACAACACCTTGTTGAATATTTTAAAATCAAAAACTATTCTAGAATTAGATATAACGAAATTACAAAGGATGCAATTATAAAAGCAATTAATAATCCCTCATCGCTTAACGAAGGATTAATTAATGCACAGAAATCTCGAAGAATGCTCGATAGAATTATCGGGTTTAGATTAAGTAACTTAATGAAAGTTAAATTTAAAAATGCACCTGGTATTCCTACGGCCGGTAGAGTTCAATCAATTGCTCTTAAGTTGGTTATAGATCGTGAAAGAGAAATCCTTAATTTTGTTTCTGAAAAATACTTTAAATTAAATGCTAAAATTTATCAAAACGAGCAATTAGCATATTATTTTAATAAATTAGCAGATGATAGAAAAGATTGAATTTTGCCAAATGAAATAGATGAAATTAAAAAATATTTTGAAACTGCAAAAAAAGAATTATTAGTAACTGATGTTTCAATTTCTCGCAGAAAAGTTCCTGCAATAACACCTTTCAAACAATCGGCTTTATATAAGAAAAGTCCATTAAGTTCATCATCAACTCAATCGATTATGCAAAAGCTATATGAAGGTTTTGGTGACGGAGGTTTAATTAGTTATCCAAGAACTGATAGCACCAGACTTTCACAAGATTTCATTAATCAAGCACAGGATTACATTAATAAAAAATGAGGTAAAGAATATGTTGCTACAGAAATTAAAGGATTTAGTGGAGATCAAGACGCTCATGAAGCGATTAGACCAACTAATATCTTATTAACTCCTGAATTAGCATATCAAAAATATCCTGAATTATCTGAATCTGACTTAAAAATATATCGTTTAATATACGAAAACACCTTAATGGCTCTAATTTCTCAACCAATTCGAGAAAGTAAATCATATGAATTTGCAAATGGAAAATATAACTTTAGACAATCATTTTCAAGAATAGTTTTTGATGGTTATTATGTAATAAAAGAAAAAACACCAGAGCCAATAGATCCAGACTATCATAAAGGTCAAATTGTCAATGTTGAATCATTCAATTTTGAAGATCATGAAACTCAACCACCGGCAAGATATAATGAAGGGTCATTAATTGAAAAACTTGACAATATCAAGGTTGGAAGGCCATCAACATTTGCTACAACTGTAAATATTATTAAAAATAGAAAGTTTGTAATAAGTGAATCTAGTCAATTAAAACCAACTGAATTTGGGTTTGCTTTATGCGATTCATTAATTGCCGGATTTCCTAATATCATTAATGAGAGTTATACAGCAAAAGTAGAAGAAGAATTAGATAAAATAGCCGAAAATACTTTATTTAAAAATAATGTACTTCAAGACTTTTGAAATAGATTTCAAGAAGAAGTAATAACTGCATCAGAAAAAATAAATACCTATCATTTTTCAACAACTGAATTAGAAAGGGCTTGTCCTGAATGTGGCGGAACTTTATTAATAAGAAATAACAAAAAGGGACAAAAATTTATAGGTTGCGCAAGCTTCCCTAAATGTAAACATACAGAGAGCTATGAAGAGCAACAAGAGGACTATCAAAATTAATAATAATTGTAATAAAAGAACATTTGGCTTATATAACCTAATGTTCTTTTATTATTAAATATTTATTCTTCAGTTACTTCTTCCGAAATGTCTTTTATATTACCAATTTGTTTCTGTGCTACTTGATTAACATCAAGTAAAAAACTTTGTCTGTAAAATTTTTCTTGAAAGGCTTTATCAATTTTTTTGATTGTATTTTCTTCTATACTTCTAATTTTTTCTTTAATTTTTTCAGACTCTATTTTAATTTTATCTGCAAATTCAGAAATCTCTGACAATCTATCTTGAAGTCTTTCAAAATTATCCCTAATGTTTTTTTCAAAGAACTCTTCAAATTCTTTTATTATTCTTTCTTTTTGTTTAAAATTCATTTCCTTATATGAAATTTCTGATTGTTTTTCAAAGAGCATTCTTAACATTTTAACTAAAGAAACAAATGTCACATCTCTTACAATAAAAATATTATTATAATTTCTGGCAAAATTTATGAATATAGACTCATCAGGATTTAATTCAGTAACTAATATACCAAAATTCGCTCCATAATTTTTAATATCTTTAGCCAATTTATCATAAAAGTCTTCGTTTTTCTTTGAACCTTCATCTGTTAATTTTGCTTTAGCTTCAATTACTAATTTTCCAATAACATTGTCTTCGTTTTTCTTATCCAAGAATTCTATAACAATATCTGGCATTTTACCATTTATTGCTTGTGTTGCCTTACTGAATCTAATATTTGTATCCATACTAAAAGCGTCTTCAAGCATATTTAATAAATGATCTTCAAATTCATTCCCAATTGTTTTAATGTTATTATTTTTTCAACTTGATTTTGTCCTTGCTTCAATTAATTGTCCACTCAATTTATTAATTTCTGCTACTTTTTCATTAATAATATTGTCTTTATTGCTTTTTTCTTCTTCTAAAAACTTTATTTTTTCATCTTTATGTGATGAATCAGCATTTAGTACATTAATTTTATCTTCAAGATCTTTACGAAGTGATAGAATCTCTATTTCTTTTTCTTTTACTAGTAAAGAAATCTTATCATTAAATTCATTTTCTTTACGAGAAAGTAATTCTGATTGACTTTTTATTTTGTTTTGTAGTTCTAGGAATTCAATATTCTTCTGAAAAGCTATAAGTTCTTTTTCTTTTTTAAGAGCTTCATCTAAGTCAGTAGTAAATTTAGCTGATAATGATTTTCTATTTTTTTCAAGTTCTTCTTTTAATGAAGAATGATATTCTCTTAATAGTTCATTTTTTTCTGATTCAAATTTAATAATTAAATCATTATATTCTTTTGATTCAATAACATTTTTTGAAAAATGTTCTTTTGCTTTGTTATATATCTCTTCTTCTTTAGCTCTCGAAATAACATTTGAAGCTTCAGATATATATCTAGTTATTTCTTTTGATCCAGCATCCAAAATTTCTTTTAATGAAATAAAGTCTCCTGGTTGAGCATTTTCAAGAATTTCGAATTCCATTTCATCCAAATTTTTAATTTTAATATGTATTTTTTTCATGCAAGTTCCTTTCATTTTTTTACTGATTTAATTATATACTTTTTGAAGATTAAGAACCCAAAAAATAGGTAAATCATCATTTCTATTAGAGTTAAATATCACAGGATTCTATTATAGAAAAGCAAACTTTTATCCCTATATTATAGTCTCATACGTTTTTATAATAATTTTATTTTTATACTTGATAACAAAAACCAAGAACTATTTACATATATGATTTTCAAAAAATTTTTTTACATAAAAAACTATTTTTTCGATTTTTAATGCAAATAAAAACAAGCAAATGCTTGTTTAAATTATTAAACTAGTTGATCAAAAATATCATCACCAGTTTCTGCAACAACTTCAACATCAAAGTTTCTTGCTATTATATTTCCTAAGGTTCCTAATCCTTCGAAATTTGGTAAAACTTTCGGTTTAGTAAATGACTTAGAAAAAATAGTAGCTGGTAAAAATTCTCTTGTGTGGTTAAAACCTGGATATAATGGATCATTACCATGATCAGAAGTCATTATTAATAAATCATCTTCTTTTAAAACATTTAATAATTTACCGAGTTTATCATCTAATAAAGCAATGTTTTCTGCGTATCCTATAACATTTCTACGGTGGCCATAGTGTGAGTCGAATTGTACTAAGTTAGTAAAAATTAATTGGTTCTCACCATCTTTTTTTGCTAAATCAATTGTTATATCCATACCATTAGCATCGCCTTCACTAGGATAGTGAGTTGTAATTCCTTGACCCACAAAGATATCATTTATTTTTCCAATCGAAATAACTTCAACACCTTTATCCTGTAATCTATTTAAAATCATTTCTCTTGGTTTATTTGCATAATCATGACGGTTAAATGTTCTAGTAAAATTACCAAAATCTCCAATATATGGTCTTGCTATGATACGTCCCACATTTCATTCTGGACGTGATGAACAAATTTCTCTAGCTGCTTTAGCATAACGATATAAATTATCTAATCCTGTTCATTCTTCGTGAGCACAAATTTGTAAAACAGAGTCATTTGAAGTATAAACAATTATTGCACCACGTTCTTTTTCTTCATGAGCTAACTCATTAATAATTTCAGTACCAGATGAAGCTTTATTTCCTACAATTGGTCTACCATCAAACGCTTTTGAAAGTTCTTCTATTAATTCAACAGGAAATCCTGTTTCAGAAAAAGTCGGAAAAGGAATTAATGTTTTAATTCCCATCATTTCTCAATGACCTGCAAGTGTATCTTTTGCATTAGAAACCTCTTGGATCTTTGCCATATATGCAAGAGGTTTTGCTACATGATAATTTCCATTTAAGTCTGTTATATTACCAATTCCAAGTTTTTTTCAATTATCAATTTTAAATTCTTTTACCATTGATGCTGATTTAATAGTATTAGCGCCGGCGTCACCAAATGCTTTTTGATCACGATCTGGGCCGATACCTAATCCATCAGTAACAATCATAAATACTCTTTTAAATTTTGGCATAAATCTCCTTTAAAATACATTTATATTGTACTCTTTTATTATTAAAATAAAATTTTTTTCACTTTTACAATAATGATTTTATTAAAAAGATATATGTATTTAAATTACATATAACTTTTTTAAATATTATTTATTAATTTGTAATTTTTCTAGCTTTTTACTTGCTAATTCTAAATTATATTTGTTCCTTTGGATTTGAGTATCTATATTTGAAAGTTCTCTTTCTAGATTTTCTTTTTTTGCTCTGGTAATATTTAATTCTTTTTCAACATTCACTTTTGCTTCATTTGCTAATTTAAGATCATTCTTTAGATTTGCAATTTTTGTTTTTAAATTAGCTAAATCTTTTTCTTCATTTTTTGTTGCTTCATCAACATTTTTTAATAATTTTTCTTTGTTAGTTTTTTCTTGCTGAAGTTGTTTTACTTGTGATTTTAATTGATTTATTTCGTCTGTTTTATTACTGATTTCTTTAGTTTTTTGTCCAATTTCATTTCTTATGTTATTTTGTTTTTCTACCGCCATTTCTTTTGCTTTTTTAATATCATTGAAATCTTTTTCAGCTGTTTTAAAAGCTCGTTCTCTTTCTGAATAGTCATATTGTCATTTTGTAAAATCAAAGTTTGCATCATCAAGATAAGCTTCGATTTCTTTTCTATTTTCAATAGCATCGCGTTTTTCAAGCCCTAATACTAATACTAAATTATCTTTTTCATAATTAAATAAATATTTTTCTCTCACAAAGTCCTCTATATTTTTTAATAATGTTGGATTCAAAACACTAAGAGGGTCTTTTCAAAATTCTACGTCTTCTTTATATTCGTGTATAAGTTTTGCAGCATCAACTATATTTTTTTGTAACTTTTCTATTTCACTTGATAATTCTTTTTGCTTATTAATATTTTCTTTGTATTCAAAATAATTAATATTTTCAGGTTTTGAACTTTCTGAATGGTTTTTTAATCATTCACTTACTTCTTTAAGTTCTGAATTTATCTTACGTGATTCTACTACTCACTGTTTAATATTATAAAATTGTTTTTCAACATTTTCTTTAGATTTTAAGAACTCTTCGCTTGCATATTTTTCATCAGCATCTGATGTAATTGATTTTTCTTTTGCTTCTTTAAGTTCTTTTAATTTTATCTCTATTTTAGTAAGTTTCTTTTCTTCCTCAATATACTTTGATTTTATTTCTGCTTCGTACTTCTTGCTTTCTTCAAGTTTTTTAGCTAGTTCATTTACCTCATCATTCTTATCATCAAAAAATCCACCTGAATATTCTTTTTCAGCTTCCGCTTTCTTTTTGATTGCATCTTTTTTATCTAATTCATTTGTTTTTTGTTCAATTTCTAATTTAGTAATTTTTTCATTTTCTTTTTCTTTTGCTAAATCATTTTCTATTTTTGTTTGTTCTTTTTTATTAGTTTCTAATTTAGCTTGAAAATCATTTAATTTTTTAATTATTTCTGTCAATTCTCTTTGAAGTGGCACTTGTTTATTATTTAATAAATTAAATCTTTGCTCTAATTTTTGAATTTCTTTTTCTAATAGTTTAACATTATCTTCTTTAGTTCGAAAATCAGATGTCACTTTCTGTAATTTATTTTGTAATAAAGCATTATCTTTTTCTTTTTGTGTTTTTGATTCAAGTAAATGTTGAGCTTTTTCATTTAATGATTTGATTTCATCTTTTAATTCTTCTGAATTTTTCGATTTTGGTTTATCAAGTATATTGCATCCAATAATAGAAGAACTTGAGGCAATGATACTCAAAGGCATTGCAATACCTAATATAAGACTCATTTTCTTACTTTTCATATTATTTTCTCCATTTAATTTATGTTTAAGTATTATCAAAAACTATGGAACATAGTTGCTGTATAATTAATTTCAATATACTTTAATATATACAATAATATAATCAAAATTAATAATAAAAAACTTGTCTGTCCAAAGACACACAAGTTTTTTATTATCTTGACATGATTTTTTAAATTTAGTAAATGCATTTTTTAATAAAATACTCAAGATTCTTCTAAATAAATAAGCAGCTTGTTTTTGTTTTAATATTTTGCATCATTTCTTTTTGTTTTCAACTTGAAATTCGCGGTTTTATAAAATTTATCTTGCAGTTTAAAAGATATTTTTCTTGATCATCAAGCAAACTATTTACCTCATTTAAACTTACTTTCTTTGATTCTTCTACATTAATTCTTTGATATCGCGCATTTAGTGATGAAAGATTCATTTTATTATAACTAACTCTTGATTCAAAATCATATTGTCGATTAATTTGTCTATTAAATTTATTTAATAATTTCAACTTTAATGTACTTCAAAAATAACCCTCAAAATTTTTATATTTTGGAAATTCTTTTTGAGTCATTATCTCTCAAACTGATAATAGTAACTGATTTTTTATTTCATCACGATCAATATTATTTTTTGTATATATCCAATATATTTTATTAATTAAAAGTTTAATCTCTTTCTCATACATTATTTCAAAACGATTCAAAACTCTATTAATTGATGGAAATTTTAACTCTTTAATTTTCATAAATTTCACAAGGTCACTATTTAAAATTTCTGTGTTAATTTTTTTTATTTTCATTTTTTGCTAAAAAATCAAAAAGTATAATACCAGTTGCAACAGAAACATTTAATGATTGCACTGTACCTTTTTGATTAATATAAACATTGACATCAGATACTGATAAAACACTTTTCGATACTCCCTCTCCTTCATTACCAACAACAATAATTGATGGTAAATTATAATTAACATTTATGTGTGGAACTGCATTTTCATTTAGCGCAGTTGCATAAACTCAGTATCCGTTTTTTTTGAGCTTTGTTAAACTCGCTGATAAACTATTTACTTTATAAAAATTCATATTAACAAAACCACCAGATGAAATTTTAAGAACTGTAGAATTGATATCAGCTGAATGTTCTTTAGATAAAATAATATCTTTTATTCCTGCTGCATTTGTAGTTCTTATGATTGCTCCTAAATTATGTGGGTCTTGAATTTTATCTAATGCTAAAACTGCGGTTGGTTTATTTTTGATTAAAAAATCTAAATCTCTATAAATAAGCTCATTAATTATTGCAATAAATCCTTGATGATTTTCTTTTGTAAAAGAATTAAAAAATTTTTGGTCCTTGATTTCAATATTAATACTTTTCTCATCGAAATACTTTAAATTTTCTGGATTTAAAATAAATATTTTTTTAATTTTAATATTATTTCTATAAGCATCAAGAACTGAGTTTTTACCACACAACATTAATTCTTTCATATTTTTTGCTCCATTTTTCATAATTTTAGTTAACCTAAATTAATTTTTCTTTAATTAATATTTCTCTTATTTTGTCTGCATTAAAATAATCTTTTTTGACTAAATAATCTTTTCATTCATTATAAATTGTCACATAGTTTGAAAAATCAAACTTGTTAAACTCGAATCCTAATGAATCAAATATCTTTTTTAGTAGATTTATGCTTTCAACATTTTTTGAAGCATTTATTTCTTTAATTAAATCATTTACTGCTTTAATAAAATCAGAAAACCTCAGTTCATAAATATGCTTAATGATACTTAAAAATTCCCCATCATTATACTTAGTATTTTGATCCTTTAATAAATGAGATAAAAAATAAATCTTTCTTATTCTAGTAAGCATTATTTCAACATTATTAATCAAATTATCATCAATATTAATAATTGAAGTAATATTATTTAATAAAAAAATTAATTTTAGATGATCAGGTGAATAAACCTTTAAAAAATCTTTTGCCATAAATACATTATTTAATGACTTAGACATTTTTTGATTATTTAAATTAATTTGACCTGTTCGCAATCACCTTTTTGCAAGATCTTTATAAAATAAACTATAAAATTGTACATTCTCATTTTCATGATGAGGAAAAGTTAAATCCATTCCACCACCATGGAGATCTAATCCTTGCTCTTGAAAATGTTTATAAATTAAAGCAACACACTCTGTATGTCATCCTGGTCGACCTGGACCAAATGGAGAATTGTATTTGATTCCACTTGAAGTACTCTTTCATAAAGCAAAATCTGCCTTATGTCTTTTTTCAAAAGTAGTTTCTTCAAAAGACATATTTTCTATTTTTTGCCCAGAAATTCTACCATAATATTCTAAATTTTTTTGAGTATTAAATCATACATTACCGTTAACCTGATATGCATCATTTGTTGCAAGCATTTTATGAATAATTAAAATAATTTGGTCAATATTTTTAGTTACATATTCATAATTTGTTATAGTATCAACGTTAAATTTTTTTAAAACATCTAAGTAATCATTAGCATATTTTGTTGCCAATTCTTTTTCAGATATATGTTCTTTTGCTGCTTGAATGATAATTTTATCATCGATATCAGTGATATTATGAATGAATTTAAAATCAACATCTAATATTCTTGCAGCTTTTAACATTAAATCATATGTAATAATTGGTCTCAAATTTCCAATGTGAACAAAATTATAAACAGTAGGACCACAAACGTAAATTTTTAACATATTTATATTATAAATATTTTTTTAGTTTTATAATTTAAATATATATTTCAAAATATGTGTTTTATTTTAAAAAATAAAAAAGGAGATTCTATGAATCTAAAACAAAAACTAAAGGACATATTGAATGATTGTTTAATTGAATTTAATAATCAAAAATACTTTGATATAGATTTAAACGTTTCTGAATTAAACTATTCAATAACCGAACCAAACATCCCAGAAGAAAGTAATAAAAATCAAATTAATTATGACTTTTCAACTAATTTAGCTTTTATTTTAAAAAAATTTAAAAAGGTAGCACCAATTGAGATTGCTAACAAAATTAAGGAAAAATTATCAAATAATTCAAATATTGAAATTATTTCTGTTAGTGCACCTGGTTTTTTAAATTTTGTTTTAAATGAAAAGTTATTTAGCAGTGTTATAAAAAACGTTTTAAGACAAGGAATTAAATATGGTGCAGGTTTTGTTGAAACTAAAAAAATTAATGTCGAATATGTTTCAGCAAATCCTACTGGTTTTTTACACGTTGGTCATGTTCGGGGTGCAGTTTTTGGAGATTCATTAATTAGAGTTTTAAAACACGCTGGCCATCAAGTTGAAGCAGAATATTATATTAATGATGCAGGAAATCAAATTAATATTTTGGGTCAATCTATCTTTGTTAGATATCAGGAATTATTTAAAATTAAAGCAGAAATGCCTGAGGATTCTTATAGAGGTAGCGATATTATTTGAGCAGCAAAAAAAATTAAATCAAAATATCATGATTACTTCTTAAGTATGGATGATAAAAAATTCGAAGAATTGAAAAATATTAGTGTCGCAATACTTTTAGACAAAATTAAAAAAGATCTAAAAAAAATAAATGTTTATTTTGATACTTTTTCAAGTGAAAAAGATCTTACAAAAAATAATTTAATCGCGCCTGTAATTAAAAAATTATCAAAGTATACATATCATAAAGATGAAGCATTATTTTTAAACACAACTGCATTTGGTGATGATAAAGATAGAGTTTTAATAAAAAGTGATGGACAATATACTTACTTAACTCCTGATATTGCCTATCATGAAACAAAACTACAAAAGTCAGATTCAATTATTGATATTTGGGGTGCCGATCATTCAGGATATGTTGATAGAATGAGGATTGCGATTCAATGTCTTGGTTATAATTCAGAAAAATTAAACTTTTTAATTATTCAACTCGTAAGACTGATTAAAAATGGAAAAGAATTCAAAATGTCCAAAAGAGCAGGCACCAGTATTACACTTGCTGACTTACTTGATAATACATCATCAGATGCAATTAGATTTATGATGTTAACAAGAGAAATTAATACTAAGTATGATTTTGATATTGATAGTGCAAATTCAAAAGATGCAAGCAATCCGGTTTATAATGTCCAATATTCTTATGCTAGAACAGTTTCATTATTGAAAAATCTTAAAAAACCAAAATTGCTTAATAATATTCATTTATCAAGTAAGGCTAAAAAAATCATTTTAATTTTAGATGAATTGCCTAGTTTACTAGCAACAATAATTCAAACATCAAAAGTTAATTTATTAAGTCAATATTTATTAAATCTTTCCAACTCATTCAATAGTTTTTATGCTGAAACAAAGCTTATCAACAATGTTTATGAAGAATACTATAGTGCATTAGTAAAAGCAGTCCAAATAGTATTTAAATTAGTATTAAATTTAATTGGTGTTAGCGCGCCCAAATCAATGTAAAAAATAAAATCACTTCATTTTAAGAGTGACTTTATTTTTTTACTAGTGTAAATTTAAAGATATTTAATAGCAATAGTCATTTTAAAAAAATATTTTTTTAGTATAATATAAAAAATATTTACACAACTAAAGGTTAGGGTTTATATGAAAAATACAACAATGCTAGAGGTAGCAAGTAATCTAATTCTTAGTCAACCAAATAACAACTTTACATTTGATGAAATTTTTAATGAAGTAGAAAAAGAATTAAAAGAAATTTGAATGAAAAGATTTTTAGTTAACAATCCTAATGAAACATATGAGAAAGTTAGAGAAAAACGTATAGGTGAGTTATACCGTCTTTTAACAGTTGATAAAAAATTCCTTCGTAATGAAGATGGAACATGATGTTCTAAACACAAAAACGTTTAATTAAAGGAGTATAAAATGGCGTTAGTAAATGCAAAAGAAATGTTGAAAAAAGCAAAACAAGAAAAATATGCTATTCCCCACATAAATATTAATAATTTAGAATGAGCAAAGGCGATTCTATTAACAGCTGAAGCTGAGAAATCACCAATAATTATTGCCACAAGTGAAGGAGCAATTAAATATATGGGTGGTTTTGAAGTTGTAAGTGGAATGGTTTTAGGATTAATCAATGATTTAAACATAACTGTACCAGTTGCCTTGCACTTAGATCACGGTTCATATGCTGGAGCTAAAAAAGCGATCGAAACTGATGGATATACATCATTAATGTTCGATGGGTCACACTTAGCTTTTGAAGAAAACTACACAAAGACAAGTGAGCTTCTTGCTTTAGCTAAAGATAAGAATATGTCATTCGAAGCTGAAGTTGGAACAATTGGTGGTGAAGAAGATGGTATTATTGGTAATGGAGAATTTGCTGATCCAGAAGAAGCTAAAAAAATGGCACAATTAGGAATTGATGTTTTAGCTGCTGGTATTGGTAACATTCATGGTCCATACCCAGCAAATTGAAAATCATTAAATTTTGAAAAATTACAAGAAATATCAGGCGCAACCGGAATTGGTATTGTTTTACATGGTGGAAGCGGTATTCCAAGTGAGCAAATCAAAAAGGCTATTAGTTTAGGAGTTACAAAAATTAATGTTAACACTGAACTTCAACAAGCTAACCATAAAGCTTTAAGAGAATACATTTTAAGCGGAAAAGACCTTGAAGGAAAAAATTTCGATCCACGTAAGTTATACAAACCAGGTTTTGATGCAATGTGCAATATTGTAAGAGAAAAAATTCACGAATTTGGTTCAAATAATAAAGCATAAATAAACATAAAAATAGCACATAAATATGTGCTTTTTTTGTCCGCGTTTTTTAAAATATTTATCATAAAAATATGTGAAAATCTTTCAAAACATTTCTTAATTTCATTTACATTACTATTTTTTCTATTTTAGCTACTTCTTGTCATTTAAGTAACCAAAAAACAATAGTTGTATTTGTCAAAAAAGTAATTGATGGGGATACTATTCAAATAATAAATGAAAATAATGAATTAGAAATAATAAGACTTTACGGAATTGATACACCAGAAACACTAAAACTTAGAGTTAATGAAGATATGATCGCTAAATACGAAAACTTCTATGCTCAATTAGCTAAAAAATATCTTAAAGAACAAATTGAATCATCTAAAAATCAAATTAAAATTTCAAGAATAACAAAAGATAAATTTCATAGAACAGTTGCTTTAATTTTTAAAAATAATGAATCATTAAACTTACTAATGGTTAAAAAAGGATATGCAAGAGTTGCGTTCATCCAAGCACAAAATCCTAAAAAGCCTTTTTATACCTCGACAAATGAACAATATGAATTTTATAAAGAATTGATTAATATTGAGTTAAAAGCAAAAGAAATACAAAAGGGGATTTGAACTCACAAAGAAGCAGATGTATTTTTTAAACAGTTATAATTTAGCTAATGCTATCTAGACAAAATGAATAATTATCAAAATCAAAATAAGTGGTATAATTGTACCGTATTTATTACATATGTAATATGTAATAAAAAAGGAGTAAATATGTCTAGTAAAAACCATAATTATGATGCATCAAATATCACTTATTTAGAGGGTCTTGAACATGTTAGAAAACGTCCAGGAATGTACATAGGTAGTACATCAAAATCTGGGTTACATCATATGGTATGGGAAATAGTTGATAACTCTGTTGATGAATGTATGGCCGGATTTGCTGATAAAATATTTATCACTATTACAGAAAATAATCAAATTATTGTAGAAGATAACGGAAGAGGTATTCCAGTTGGTACTCATGAAAAATTTGGTATCAGTGCTCTTGAAGTTGTATTAACCAAATTAAACGCTGGTGGTAAATTTGAATCAAACGCTTATAAAGTAAGTGGTGGATTACATGGTGTGGGCGCAAGTGTTGTTAACGCTTTAAGTAAATCATTAAAAGCTTGAATTAAAAGAGACGGAAATATTTATTATGCAGAATTTGCTAATGGTGGAAAAGTTGTTAAACACACTGAAATAATCGGTCAATATCATGGATCAGAAACAGGAACAAAAATTCAGTTTGAACCAGATTATACAATAATGGAAAAACTTCCTTTTGATAAAGAGTTAATTGCCGACCACGCTAAACAAATTGCATATCTAAATAAAGGTTTATTTGTTAGTCTTAAAGATCATAGAGATAACTCATATCAAGAGTACCAATATCATAATGGTATTGTGGATTATATTAATGAATTAAACAAAGGTTACGTTCATTTAACTAATGTATTATATGCAAGCGGAGAATATTCATATAAACATGAAATAACAGGTAACGATGTTTTAATTGGTGTAGAGGTTGCTTCTCAATATTTAACTGACTTATATAGACCGAATTTAATTACATATACCAATAACATTTCAACTCATGAAGGTGGAACACATTTATCAGGTTTTTATGATGCTATAATGCGCCTTATTAATAATTATGCAATTGATAAAGGTTACATCAAGAATGAAAATGAAAAATTCACTAGGGATGATCTAGTTGAAGGCCTAGTTGCTGTTATATCAATCAAGCACCCTGAACCACAATTTGAAGGTCAAACAAAAGGAAAACTCGGTTCCAAAGATGCTCGTAAAGCTGTAAATGATGTTTATTCAGAAGTACTAGAAAGATTTTTAAATGAAAATCCTGATGTTGCAAAAAAAATAATTGAAAAAGCAATTTCAGCAAGAAGAAGTAGAATAGCATCGAATGCAGCGAGGGACAATGAGAGAAAAAAACTTCCATTTGAAAGTGGTTCAATGCCTGGGAAATTAGCTCCTTGTTCATCAAAAAACGCTGAAATATGTGAATTATTCATTGTCGAAGGACAATCAGCTGGAGGGTCTGCTAAAATGGGCAGAGATAAGGTTTTTCAAGCTATCTTGCCACTAAAGGGTAAAATTTTAAATACAGAAAGAGCAAAGCGCGATCGCATATTTATGAATGAAGAAATAATGTCATTAATAAATGCGATCGGCGCTGGTATTGATGACAGTTTTAATATCAATAAACTAAGATATCACAAAATAATCATTATGACTGATGCTGATGTTGATGGGGCACACATTAGAACATTATTATTAACATTCTTTTATAGATATTTTAGACCATTAATTGAATATGGTTTCATTTACATAGCACAGCCTCCACTTTATAAAATTCAACAAAATAAAACAATACTATATGCATTTAATGAAAAAGAAAAGGAAGAACATATTGCATCATTAAATCCTAATATTAAATTCACTATTCAACGTTATAAAGGTCTTGGTGAAATGGACGCGCAACAGTTAAAAGAAACAACTATGATGCCTGAAAAAAGAAAAATGCTGCAAGTACAAATTGAAGATGCTTACCGCGCTGATAGAATCTTCGAAACCTTAATGGGCGAAAATGTGGAACCTAGAAAAGAATTTATTTCTATTAATGCTAAATATGTAAAAAATATTGATTTATAAATCATAAACTATTTTAAATAAAAATAAAAATCAAGCAATTTTGCTTGATTTTTATTGATAATTAATTTCCTCCAAAATATGCAATAGCCAATACAATTACTAATACAAGTAAAATTACATAAGCAATTCCATATAAAATAATTGCTCAGAATGTATAAGCTCATGAAACTTCATTATGTTTAGAAGCTTCTGTAACTTCAGCAGGCTTTGCAACTTCAGATTTTGGCTTAGCAGGTGATGTAATAGGCATTGGAGATGTTGCTGATTCAAATACCAAGAAGTATGACTTATCCATAGTGGGTGATGTGAATACAGCATATTTATAATCTTTTTCATTAACAAAAGCAATATGTTTTCCATCATAAGAAACATATGATAAGATTTGTGCTAGTCTTAAATTTTCCCCTGTAGATTTTTTATAGTATATAAATTTAGCTGGCACGTATTCAACTTCCTTAGAACCTTTAATAACTTTTGAAAGCTTTTCTACTGATGTTGCAAGTGATTTAGAAATTAGTTTAAGTAATTGCTTTGATTTATCATCAAGATTTGAACTAGCTAATGTTTTTTCAAATCCTAATACTTTTTCAAATTCACTCTTAATGTCCATAAAATCTTTTTCTGATGTAATAACTTCTTTTTCATAACTATTTGAAATAGCTTCTACTTTTTTAGCATAAAGAGCTAATGATTCTAATTGTTTCATTAATGATAAGTTTTTAATGTAAGCATACTTCTTACTTTCAACAACAGATTGTTTTACTGTTTGAACTTCTTTTACCACTTCTTTTTCGATGTACACAGGAACTTCTTTGATAACTTCTTTTTCTATGTATATCGGAACTTCTTTTACCACTTCCTTAACAATCTCAACTTTTTCAACAACTTTTTTCGGTTCTGCTTTTTTGGTTTCTTTAACTACCTTTTCTGCTTCTTTCGCTTGAACTACTGACTCTTCAACAATTTTCATTCTTAATGCTTTAATTTCTTTTAATAAAGCTTCTTTGTCAGCATTACTATCTTTCAATTTAAGTTTTAATTCTTCAATTTCTTGTTTAAATTTACCACTAGTATCTTTTAACAATTCATCCAACTCATTAACTTCTTGAGTTAATTTTTCGATTTGAATATCTTTGCTATTTTTTCTTCTTTCAGGAATGTAATCATCATCAATTGGGAAATATGTTTTATGATCAGAAATAACTTTATAATCAACTTTTTCATGTATAGTTTCTAAGAATTTGATAGCGGCTTTATCGTTTCTTAATCCTGTTGTTGTTGAAACAAAAATTTCATCCATAGCATCAGAATAATTAACCTTACCATCTTCAAATCTTTCGACATCTAAATCATATTCGTATATTGAATCAGAATTTTTTTCATTAATAATTAATCCACCAACAATTTTCTTAACTGTTTGGAATCAAATAGCGCATTCATAATCTAATGAATAAAATCAGTTTAAAGCAGCTTTACGAGTCTTAAACACCGCAAGGGCAGCTTTTACTTTTGGATGTTTTAAAACTCATGGGAAGTTTTTATCAAAACTTGGTTTATATAAACAATTTAAACGTTTCATAATTTTCCTTCTACAATTTTTGTGTCTTAATATTTTATTTTATAAGCATAAGATATAAATATTATATATGTAAAAATATAATTAATAAATAAAAGATTAAATAAAAAAGTACCATACTATAGGATTAAATAGTTAATTTATCATTTTTCAATCAAAACATCATATTTTTATATCTAAAAAAATATTTTTTAACGTTTATGAGTTATGAATAATGCTTTTAGCGTTATTTTAATATTTTTTTAAACATCTAAAATAAACTAATAAAGTTATTGTTTGAATGATTAATTTATAATAAATTAATAAATTCAAAAATAATCAAAAAGTAATAATTAACATAAATAAGAAAATATAAATCTAATTTAATTATCAGAATTATTAAATAAAAAAATGTTTAAATATAGTAAAATTATTATGCTTATGAAGATTATTTCAAACAATAAAATTGCTTTTAGAGATTATGAAATTTTAGAGAGATTTGATACAGGTATAGTCCTTGAAGGTTGAGAAGTAAAAAGCGCAAGAGCTGGTGAAGTTTCATTGTCAAATGCTTTTTGTTCAATATATAAAAATGAACTATGATTAAAAGAATCATTTTTTAAAAAATATATGTTATTAAAAGTTGATGAAACAAAAGATCGAAAACTTTTGATGCATAAAAACGAAATTCGTAAGCTTAAATTCAAATTAGATACTAATCACGTTACTTTAATTCCATTAAAAATCTATTTTAACAATAAATCACTTATTAAAGTTGAAATAGCTGTTGCAAAAGGTCTTAAAAAATATGATAAAAGAGACAAAATAGCAAAAGAAGAAACACAAAAAAGACTACAAAAAATAATAAAAAATTATTAATGGGGATATAATGGTTTCGACATATATAGAGTGTATAGTGTTGCAGTAGTGTGAAAGACTATAAATTTCACTAGGCTCCTTAAACGGAAACAAAAAAGAAGAATCAGTTCAAACTGATAATAGTGCATTTTTCTATGCACAATCAACAAATCTTGCTTTTGCTTAATTAAAGCAACAAGTTTCTTATATATAACTCCTTTAATATATAAGAAGGCACAAAGGATAGTTACTAAAGTAGCGAACTAGTAATTAAATTAGCTAAAATATTATTAACTTTTTGGTCATTTTTTATTAATAATATTATTAAAATGACATAAACTGTAGATGCATTATATGTTTTATGTGTGGACACGGGTTCGACTCCCGTTATCTCCGCCATTTTTTTTTTTTTTTTTACTAATAATTTTTCTGAGCCATAAATAGAAAAACATTTTTTACTAATTGGTTTCTTATCTAGGCAAAATAAACTACTTTTTAATAAAATTAAAATTTCATTTTTTAGTTTACATTTATAAACCTATATATTATGCTGCGCTCATTTATTCAAAAAATTTATAAGTTTATGCTAAAAATTAAATAAAGCAAGCAAATTAATTGCTTGCTTTATTATCAGTTATTGATTATCCGTCTTTCCTAATTATTTTTTGCTTTTCTTCTTAAATCAAAATGCTAGAGCTCCCACGATAATTGATAACATAGTTAATGTACCAACAATTGCGCCAATTATTATACCTTTATTAGAACTTGTTTTAGGAGTTAATTTTTTATTTTTGTCACTTGCATCAGGTTTTTTATCATCCGGTGTTTTTGGAGTTTCTGGGGTAGGTTTTGGATTTGGTTGTGGTTTTGGGGCAGGTTTAGATTCATGAGATTCTAATTTTTCTAGTTTTAATAAGAATGATTTTAGTTCTTCTTTATTATCATTAGAATTAAATTCAGAATTAGACTTTTCTCTTAATTTTTGATCTTTAATATCATTTATTGCAAGTCTTATTTTCTTTTTATAATTTAACATCATTGTTTGATCAATTTCAAATTCAATAAGTTTTGCATCTGAAAGCAAGGTGATTTTATTGACTTTATTAGTTAAATAATCTTTTTGCTTTTTATCATCTAAGTCTTTTAAAATTTCTAATAATGCTATTTTTTTATCTTTAATCTTCTTAGCTTCTTGATCTTTATATTGTTGAATCATTTGATCGATTATTGCAGATAATTTTTCAATACTATTTGCGTTTTTGATTTCTTTATCATATTCTTTTTTATCATCAAGAATATTAATTATACTTCTCGCTTTTGATTTTACTTTATCTAAGTCAGTGTTAAATACAAGTTCTTTTTCAACAATTTCTTTCTTCTTTATTATTTCATTATATTTTTCACTAGTCAAGTTTTCTGGATGTTGTTCATAAACTGCTAATTCAGAAATAAATTTATCATAATTTGTATACTTATCATCTTGATAAACAAGATATGCATTAGTTTTTCTATTTATATAAATATCTCTTATTTCTTTTTGTTTTCTAGCAACTCCTTCAATTATTGAGCCAGCAACATTTTTTAAGTCATTTATAGCTTCATTAATACTTAAATCAGTTGATTGATCACTTACTTTACCTTCATTTTTTGTTAAAACATCATTAATTTTCGCATATTCTTCTGGTCATTTATTTTTATATTTTGCTATAAACGGAATAACTACATCATTTTTATATTTTTCATATGTTAAAATTAAAACACTTTTTGCTTTTGGAGATAATTGTGAATAAAGTATTTCATATTCTTTATTTAACTTGATATACTCGCTTGGCTCAATCTTGTTTTCAGTTATTTTTCTTTTTATTTCATCAACCTTTGCTTTTAATTTATTGTATGAATCACTTAAATAATTATCCTTATTTATTTCATTAAATTTTTCAACATTAAATAATGAAATTTGCATATTATATGGAGAAAATTCTAATGCTATTTTTTTAGTTTCCAAATCTTCTTTAAGTTTATTAAACTCACTTTGTCCAAGATCATCAACGTTTTGATATTTAATCTTTTCTAAAGCTAATTGATAATCATAAAAACTTTCATTAGTGTATATAAAATGATCATTTTTAAGGTTTTCATTTTTGATTAATGCATCAAATTCAGATTTATCGACTTTTAATTTATGTTCATTAATCGCGTCGTCTAGAGCTTTTAGCGCATCATCAATAGCTTCTTGTGTCACTGATGTTAAATCATTTATTGCTTGTGCAGATTGTTTTTTAGCAATATAATTTTGTCTACTTGATGTAGTTCATTTCTCTAGATCAACAACCGGTTTTTCAAGTAATGTTTTTAATTTAGATTTATCAACTTTTTGCCCATTTTGTTTTTCAATATCAATAATTTCAGAAATTACAGGTATATGGTCTTTTCATTCAATTTTTAAAGCAACTACTTTCTTATCTAGATCATTTGGTAAACTAAATGAAACTATTGGATTTGATAATGCTCCAATAACAATTTCTAATTCTTTATTAGTTTTTATATCATAAACAATAGCTTTTACAACTGCATTTGACGGTTCTTCTTCTGTAATGATTTTGATATCTTTATTTGCATATCTTGCAGCATCTAAATTAATTATTAGTTTTCCATTTTTTTCAGCTGGTTTATAAGAAGTATTAAGTCTATTATCAAAAATGTTTTCTGGTTTATATTTTCCATTGCTTTCAAGATAATTAGTTCCATCAAATCTTGGATCAATATTTAAATTAAGATATTTACCACCATTTACAACTATTTCATTAATAATGATTGCTCTAGATGGATAATCTTTTTTAACAAGAAGTTTAATGTATCTAACTTTTTTATCTTTAATATCATCATTTCCTCATCATCTAAGATTAGGATGTAAAGAATCTGGATTTCCAAAACCACCTTGACCTGGTGTTATGTCATGCGAATCCGCTGAATCATTAATGCTGAACACAGTTTCATATCCAGAATCCTTTTGATTTGAAACTTGTATATCTAAATATCTTGGAAAATCAGCTGTATTATCTGCTGTATACATTCTTAATGATTTAAGATCAAGTTCTCCACCTAAATCACAAATTGCATATTGTCCTTTTAATGGACTACCACCAAATTTTGTATATCTATTAAAATCACCATCAAATCCGCCACCATTCTTCCTATCATCTAATCAATTATTTTTCAAATCAATATTAGTTTCAATCAATTTTCCAAATGGTACAATTTCATCAA
The DNA here is from genome assembly GCF_900660545.1 of Mycoplasmopsis cynos. Classification (NCBI taxonomy): domain Bacteria; kingdom Bacillati; phylum Mycoplasmatota; order Mycoplasmoidales; family Metamycoplasmataceae; genus Mycoplasmopsis; species Mycoplasmopsis cynos. The sequence continues at coordinate 804,242 of NZ_LR214986.1, forward strand.
TAATATTTAAACTTAACTTGGTAAATTTTAATATTTGAATAGCGTCTGAACTATTAACTAGTCTTAAATATCTAAATTTAACTTTTTTGTTAAAATTAGCTTGATTGAGTTCAATTCAATTGAAACCATTTACTGAAATTAAGAACTTAAATTTATCATTTTTAATTCAATCAATATTGATATTTGTAATATATTTAATATCTTTTAAATCAACTCCAATATACCCTTTTGAAGGTATTTCGTGATTTTTGCTAATATTTTTCAAATCATTATTACTTAAAATCATTGAACCATTACTTCTAAGAGCTTGAAGTTTTGATTTATCTTTTAGTGATGTATAAATATATGATGGATCAGGAACATTTTTTTCTTGAATATCAACTGATTTTAATTTCCATCAAGTTGATGTTTGTTTTGTCGAAGTAATTCTAATTCCAGTCATTAAGCCGGCATTTTCTGGAACTGTATAGGTAATTTCTTTTTTATCCTTAAAATCAAGTGTTCCATTTTCTAAATCTATAACTTGATTATTATAAAGTTTTTGAATTTTTAAAAATTCCATTTTATCATTGCTATCTTGAAGAATTCTAATACTTTTAATCTCTTTTGCACTTTCAAAATGAATTTCAATCCCTTGATCTTTACCTACATTCCCATTATTTGCACTTGATAATCAAGCCAAAGTTGAATCATTATGGTCAATAATATAATCGAGTTTATTATTTTTTGCATTATCATTAATGCTTGAGTGCTTTGCTATTTCTAAATTATAACCGACCACTTGATCTTTTTTATTGTTATTATTTTTAATATTTGTATTAAGAATTTTATTTGACATATAATCAAGAAGTCAAGTAGTAAAGGGTTGAATATGTTGTACTCCTACTTCCGCATATTGAATTGAACCTAAATAATCAAATCCATGTTGTGTTCTAGCCTTTTGAATTAATGTTTTAGCTTTATTTAAATTTAAAACAAAATCAGTTTTATCACCTTGGTTTAGTTTAATAAGTCCATCAAGAGCCAAAGTTAATCCTTGATATAGTTCAATTGATGATTCAATTCAGTATCTAATTTGATAGTATAAATCTCGATTAACTACACTATTTTTAATGGTAAGTGCATCATTATATAATTCTTCAAATTCAACTTTTAAATCTTTAATATTATCAACTAAAAAATTATTAGTTTCTAGTGAAGTACGGACCTTAGCTAATTTCTTTTTTAATTCAATCGATTCTTCTAAAGCAACAACTCTTCCATCCATATTTTGATTAATCATATGTTTTGCTAGATTTCTAAATGCTTTTGATTCAGCTGTTTCTTGATATGAATTATTAGTAACATAATTAAATGCATCACTATATGTTTGATCAATGTGTGCATCATCTTTTCAAATATTTCAAGTATAATCTGCTGCTCCAAATAATGCTACTTTTGACGGTTCAGATTGTTGCATTGGATTTAAAACAATACCTTGGACTTTTTTAGGATCGACATTTTTATGCAAAAATTCACGATATCCACCTAAGATTAAATGATTTTTACTATTATCTGAACAAGGTCAATTTATTCAAAGTAATGGACCTCTATTAGTATTTGAGTAAAATTTATTAGTAAATTCTGGAGATACTTCACCTCAGGTTTTACCTCCAGTCATAACAATTTGAACTTCATTTGGGAATCTTTTGAAATAGCTTTGTCCATATCCTGCATATTCATTAACGACAAAAGGTAAAACAACTTTCAAATCATGATATTTAGTTTGTTTTAATTCTTTTAATCAAGTAACCATATCAATTAACAATCTTTCTTGAATTCTAATATCGGCTCTTGCGACATCATCTGCTAAGATCCCAATTTGTCTTACACCAGCTTGAATAACTTGTAAAAATTTGTTTTTGAGGTCTTTTACTCCTTGATCATAATCATTATCTAATCTAGTTCCAAAAAATGGGTGCAAGGTATAAATGTATCTTACTTTTGTTCTATTTCCCTCTCGTGCTAAAGGTTTTATTAAGTTCTCTATTTCACTTTCAGTGTATAATTCTCTTCATTTATGACTATGCTTTGGATCATCCTTTGGCGCATAAAAATAACCATTTAATTTATAATAACTTCCTCATCTCATATAGTTTAATCTATCTTGCAGGCTCCATGGATTTCCATAATATCCTTCAATCGCGCCACGAGTTTTTATATCAGCATAGTCATTGATGTTAAATTCTTCTATTTCTAATCCATTAAGTTGATTAAAAATATGTCATAATGAAGTTACTCCATAATAACTAGCATCTTCGCCAGAGGCATAAATACTAATTACATTATCTTTAGAATTTAAAACATAACTATCAATTTTATTCATTAAATTAGTGTCAGGCATTAAATTTTTACTTTTAAGATAATCATCAACAAAAGTATCTTTATTGTCTTTTAATCCAATTAATACATTTGTTTTTCCTGAAATGATTTTATTAGAAATCTTATATTTAATCTTTCTTAAATTTAAAGTTTCTTCAAATCTTTCCAACACTGCGCTATCAACCCCATCTTCAACTACCAAATTAATCTCAGGTGTTATTAAAAAGTGTTTATTATAATATTCTATTGAATGAACAGATGGATAAATTTTATATTCTTTATGATTAGTTACAACTTGTCTAGAGGTTGCAGGGTTATTTGAACTAAGCATCGCAACTAAACCGCTTGCACTCGCCAAACTTATTATAGCTTTTAAGGTCTTTTTAATACTCATATAATTCTCCTAAATATTAATTTTCATACTACTAATACAAAAAAATTATAACAAGGTACCTTAATTATGTCTACTTATAGCAAAGTGTATCAATGATTTATAAAAAAATTTTTTAAACTATATTATAGTCTTAAATGTTCAAAATGTCAATTAGGTAATTGAATTATAAATTCAATAAATAACATTATTCCATAATACATAAAAGGTGATTTTGCAATGATAATTCCATATGCTTTTTAAGATAAAAAAATCAAGACTTTTGCCTTAAATTTTTCATTCTTTCTTTAAGTTTTATTAATAGATGTTAAAACAAGTTATCAAAAAAATGCTTCTTGATTTTAGTTAGAACCCTTAATTTAGCACTTAAAATTTGTGTCACTTTAAAAATATTAATTTATGCATTATTTAAAATTTTGTATAATATATGTGCATTGTTAGCTCAGTCGGTAGAGCAGCTGGCTCTTAACCAGCGGGTCGCAGGTTCGATCCCTGTACAATGTACCATATCATTTATTGGCCAATAACTACTTATTTAAGTAGTTTTTTTATTTTCTTAGTTCTTTTAAAAATTATTCTTAACATTATTCTAAAAAAGTATTAAAATAATTATAGATACATGACAATTATATTGTTGTGTTCTTTCTTTTTTTAGTTTGGAGGTTAGATTGAATAAAAAAAATAAAGAAGACCAAAAACAATTAAGTAATGAAGAGACTATAGAAAATGAAAAGATAGAAAATGAAGGCTTCCTCACTAGTGTTTTTGGGAAAGAAAAACAAGATGAAATAGCAGACGCTTTAATGGGAAAAGATATTTTTTCAAATCGTCTTGTTAAAAAGAATACAATTTACAACAGAACCAGAATGTCGAACTTTGGTATTAAATTAAGTAAATTATATTCACAAATGTCAACATGAAAATTAGTATTAATTACTACAATTACAGCAATTTTCTTTGGAGTAATTAGTGTTTTCTTTGTCAAAAATGTCGGAATATACAATTTTGGTTTGGCTGCATTTGGTCAAGCCCTTGCAAGACTTGTTGTAGTACTTTTTAAAGAGGATCAAGTTTCGATTGCATTAAGAAATCTTATTGAACAATTCATATTTTGAATTGCTTACATTATACTAAGCATTCCAATTTTTATTTTTGGCTACAAAAAAATTGGAAAGACTTTTAGTAACTTAACTGTTTTATTTTTAGTTGTATCATCTATTGTTTCATTCTCAATTGGTTTAATCCCTGGAGCAAATGATATTTATTTAATTGGTGATTTTTCAAATCAATCAGTTAGACAAGCATTATCACCTTTCAAGCAAAAACTTAGTTCTATTATTCCATTATTATGAAATGATGGAGGTAATATAATTGCGCTATTTATTTATGCAATTGTTTATGGATATTTACTTGCATGAATTTTTGCAATAATACAAATAATCGGTGGTACAGCTGGTGTTACTGGGATTATTGGTGAATGATACGCTAATGAAAAGCAAAAATCATTTGGTACTATTTCTGGATATATGAATATCATAATTGTTCTTATTGGAGTTTTAGTCGGTTCATGATTGCCTGGTTCAATATTACTTTCAGAAGCCAATAATTCAAATGCAAGTGATAGTTTAAAAGAAGTTACAAAAAATGCTTGATCTTTCGGAATTTATTTATCACCTAATTTTGTTGCAACAGTATTAACTAATGTTATTTATATCATCGCATTAAATAAACTTTATCCTAAATTTAAGTTAGTAAGAGTTGAGATTTTCTCATTAAATAAATCTTCTGAAATCTCAACAATAATAGCACAAGACAAAAAAATTGTTACAGGTATTACCGAATTCCATGCTCATGGTGGATATTCAAAAGAACTCTTAAATGTTGTTACAACTATAACATTGTTTAGACAAGTAAATAGAATTATTAAAGATGTTAGAAAAATCGATCCAGATGCTTTTATTTCAGTATCAAATGTAAAAAGTATTGATGGATTTATTTATCTACCTAAAAATAAATTCTAAATTTATGACAAAAAATATTCGGATGTCCGAATATTTTTTTTGATATTCAAAAGCCGTTACTCCTAAAAATTAATTTTGTGTTTTTTTTGCTTTATTGTTGAAATATTTTATGACAAAAAACGTAAGTTCTAATAAGATAAAAAATAAAAACGCTGGTAAAATTAATGGAAAAATTCGATCATAAGTATTTTGATCCTGATACTCTGAAAGTTTTTTACTAAGTACTATTGTAGCAAAAATTCCATAAGAAATTCCATTTCTAAAAGTATTTTCAAATTCAAACAAAATTAGTCCCATCACATCCCTTCAAGCATTAGGCAATATTTTCTTACAATAAATGCTTCATGTATTGTATCCAAGTGTTAAATAAAATGAAATTTCTGATTCAGAATAAGAATTAATTTTAGTACAAAAATGCTTTGCTAAAGATCTAAAAGCCACAATTGATAAAACAATTGTTATTGATGTAACTGAATTTAAAAATGTATTAAATAAAATAAATCAAACAAGAACTGGTACCGTCTTAATAATAATCAATAAAGATTTAAATATGGCCGCTATATATGATTTTAGGACTTTTTCACTCATAAAAAATGCATAAATAATGCTAAATATAAAAGCGAAGTATAAACCAACATATGTTTTCATAAATATCAAAACATAATCATAATAATAAATTGGGTTTTCACTAATATCACTAAAATCGAATATAAAAAAAGTTTTAAGATAATTAGTTAATATTTTTCAATCAACAGAAGCAGAAAAAATATCAACAAAACTTCAATTATAAATAATAGCTACTAAAAAAATAATCACACATAAGATAATTTTATTTCGGTTGTATCTTGCTGTTTTATAATATTCATTATTCCTTGTTTTTTTAAAAACAAAATCTTTTAAATATTTATTGTATATATAAATCAAAAATTCTAAAATAAAAACAACTAAAAAAATGTAAAATAAACTAATTCCTAAATATTGAAAATCATTCTTATTGTTTTCGATGAAAAATCCGATACCAATTATTCCTATTGAACCAAGAATTGTGCTTCATCTAACATTTGATTCATAAGCTAAAAAAGAATTTGTAACATATCTAGATTTATTAAGTAAATAAATATTTTTATAAAAACTTAAAAATTTCGATCTTCCTATTTTTATTTCTTGCCAATATATTTTAGTATCAGAACTTTCAATTATCTCAATAAAATACTTATGCATTCATAATCAAGTACTTCAGAAGAAAATCATTCAAGCAGCTAAAATACTAGAAAATGCACTTTGAAATAAAAGAATTATGATTAAGACTGGAAAAGATCGAAGAAAAACAACACTAAACTTGATACAAATAGCAATTGCTCTTTTATTTTTAAGATTAGAAGCCGCGTTATATGAAGTTATAATAGCTAAAATTAGACCGGTTATTGTTCCGCCAGTAACTGTTTTTAGTGTAATTCATAAATATTTAAAATTAATGATCCATAAAGATTGATTTGGTAAATCCGGATGATGCGAATTAAAATAAAACAACAAACCAATGTATCTAAAAAATCTCTTTAATCCGCTTGAGTATACACTAGTAAAGAAATTAAGTTGATACATAAAGAAAATTAATAAGATTAATGAAATAGAAATAAAAATAAACTTCTTTCGATTCTTGTTTTTAATTTTTTTAAAATATATTAATTTATTCATGATAATATTTTGTTAAATTGTCCATATTAAATTCATCATTTGGTATTTCTATAATTGATTTCTGTTCTTTATTAATGGTAAAAATATGATCGAACTCGCTAGCATTATTAAGATCATGTATAGCGACAAAAATTAATGACTTACTCTTGTATTTTTGAAAAAAATCAAAAACTTTTTTGGAATTTAAAATATCTAAATTACTAGTTGGTTCATCAGCTAAGATTATTTTCGGTTCATTAAAAAACATTTGTACTATGCTTAAACGTTGTTTTTGTCCTGATGATAAATTAGCTATTTTCTCAAAAGCTAGTTCTTCAACATTAAAATATTTTAATAAATCAAAAAGATAATTTTTCTGACTTTTAGTAAGAATTTTGAATAATTGATAAAAAATGTTTTTATATTTCCTAAAACCTAATAATATATTTTGAAAAAAATCTAATTCTTCGAGAAAATTATTATCAGGTCTAAGATAAAAAATTGATGATTTATATAACTTTTTCTCTTTTTTTGACATCATTTTAACATCTTTATGATCTTTTGATATTAATGAACCTTCTAAAATGAGATCTAAATCAAAAAAAGACTTTAAAATAGTAGATTTACCTACACCACTTTTTCCGATAATTCCATTTAATTCACCAATTTTTAATGTTAGATTGACATCTTCCAAAATTATATTTTTTTCGTAACCAATTTTTGCTTTTATAAATTTCATATTTTATTTATTTAAACTTTGTTTAACAACATCTCAAAATTCATTTTTAGGATCTTCAATATATCCATAACCATTAAATCCATTTAATGGACCTCATGGATCTTTACCATTTTTAGCTAATGACTCAAACACCTCAGCTAATTTTTTTATTTCTTCCTTTGTAATTTTAGCTGAATTATATAAACCTATATTATAAGGTAAAACATCTGTAACAGTTAAAAATGTAATCTTTTGACCGCTTCTCTTTGATGAATTAATTGTATATGGATCAAATTTTCCTGGTTTAAACCTACTATAAGCATATACACCTTCATTATCGAAGAAAATTTTAATATCTTTAAAACTTTCATCATTCATTTTTGATCATTTAGTTTCTTTAATCTTATCTTGATAGTTCTTATTTGTTGATAATTCTAATAATGAAGTAAATTTATCAGCAAATTGCTTTTTAAGCAATGCCTCTGGAAGTAAATATTTACTTCCTGAATCTTTTTTCCCAATTCCAAGACCATAATTTATGAATTCATTAAGATTTTTTTCATTTCATGCTTTAATAATACCATTTGTATCATTTTCATTAGCAACAATAACAATCAGACCTCTTTGGTATGGGGTTAATTCATCATTATAAAATGCCTTATAAACTCCATTTGAAAATTCGTTTTTATCATTTCATTCTGATCTAGGAAATTTTTTAAATAACTTTTCTTGTTCATTTGCTAAAACTCTTAATGGATCCTCTTCTCTTCCATTAATATATTTATCCATATTATGATTTAATGACCCTTTGAAAGCCTTCGTTTTAGTTTGGATGCCTAAATCAATTTTGCTTAGTTCAATATCCTTCTTATTTGCATAAACTTGTCCAGCTGATACAAAAACAAGGTCTTGACTACCTTTTAAAATATCATCCTTATTAGTTTGATATGCATCTGTATCTCCATCAAAACTAAACTTAACACTAAATTTTGAACCTCTTTGCTTCAATAATTTATTAACATCTGCTTCGAATTCTTGTTGTTTGTTCTTATCTTTTAAAGAATTCCCTAATTTGATATTAACAATCTTAGATTCAGAGCCTTCACTAAAGCTACATGAAGCAACGATTAAAGGCGCTAAAAGCGCACTACTAAACAATAATTTTTTAAATTTCATAAATGTTCTCCTTGATTTTTGGACAAAGTTAGGAGAAAAAAGACTCGCTACGCTAGAATTACCTAGATCAGCTACTAAGAGTATCTCTCGACCATTCTATAAATATAAAATAGTACCCCTGTCCATGACTATATTATAATACAAAAAGTATTTCACTACAATATTAGTTAATATTTAAAAAATAAAAATCTACATTTTACAATGTAGATAATGTGTTACCAGCTATAAAAGCTACACCAATAAAAATCACAAGAATTCCAAAAAATAATGGAAAATTAAATTTTACTCTTTCTCATGATGGTATGTAAAGTCCTGTTCTTTCATAAGGCAAATGAGTTTTTTTGGGATTATCATTATAATAAGTTTGCAGTTGTCTTTCTTTAAATTCACGAAGTTTTTTAATACTTATTTTAATATAGTAAAGAAAAAATAAAAGTCCAATCACAATAAAAATAGCACCGATTATTATTAATGCAATCTTATTTCCCGGAATATTAGAAACCTTTTCGTTATAAAAAGGATTAATTTCAAAATATTTTGTTATGGTTATATTCATAATTACTATTTTACCTTAAAATTATAAAAAACAATCCAAAATTGGATTGAATCGGTCAATTTCTTGAAATGGAGCGGGTGAAGGGAATCGAACCCTCATAGTCAGCTTGGAAGGCTGAAGTTCTGCCATTAAACTACACCCGCACTTTTGGAATGCTTAAATATTATAACACTTTTAAAATTAATAAAAATATTTTTTTATTTTTTTATTCCGCAAATTATAAAAGTCATATACAACTTTTAAAAATACATATAACTTATTTTATGTATCACATAATAATTATAGTTTCAACAACAACAACAACAAAAAAAAAAAAAAAAAAAAAAGCTTAAGGTCTATAATAATATATTTTAAAAAATATACTTATAAAATAATAAATTTTTTTAATATAATAAAAATACTTCTTTTTAAATTTTCATTTAGTTCAGGTTATAGTATAATATTTTGGATTCTTAAATAGGAGTATAGTTCAACGGTAGAACAACGGGCTTCAACCCCGTGTGTTGTGGGTTCGAATCCTGCTACTCCTGCCAGAAAAAATGTTTAATAAATGATGTTTTACCTCATATATTAAACATTTTTTTATATATAATTTTATTATGCAAAAAAAATATAAATTTGGTTTTATTGGAACAGGTGCTTTCGGTTCTGCGTTAGCTAATGTTTTAACAACTAATAATCATAAAGTTATAATGTACGGAATTAATGAACAAGAAGTAAGAAATATAAATAATGGTAATAATAGAAAATATTTTGAAAATTCTGAGTTTACAAATCCTGAATTAATCTCTGCTACAATGAATTTTGAATATTTAGTTGATAATTCTGAAATTCTAATGTTAGCCTTACCGTCAATCGCAATTAACGATACCTTAGCAACACTAAAAAAAATACGTCCAGAAAGAAAATATAACATTATAAATTTAGCAAAAAGTTTTGAAAAAAATACTAAGATGTTTTATTCAACCTATATTAAAGAATATATGAAAGATAATTTAGAAAATATCGCCACTTTTATTGGACCATCCTTTGCAAATGAATTATTCAATAAAAAAGCAACAATAATAAATGTTTTTGGAAATAATCCAAGATTCATTACTAGTATTCAAAAATATTTTAATAATGAATATTTTAGATTGCGCGTCGCGGATGATGCACTAGCTGCCGAATTATTTGCTTCGTTAAAAAATGTCTTAGCAATTGGGGTTGGAATACTGAGTTATTTTGATGATGCCAGAAATACAAATGCAGCATTTTTGACAATCGGTATCAAGGAAATTCTAAAAATTTATAAAGCGTTAGCAAAAACTAAATCATATAAATCAGTTGCTGATTTTGCAACATTTGGAGACTTAATTTTAACTTGTTCATCAACAAAGAGTAGAAATTTTTGTTATGGACTATCTATTGCTCAATACGGAATTATAGATACAGAAAAAAACTTCGAAGGTACTATAGAAGGTAAATTTACTGCAAAAATTTTAGAAGAGATATTAAAAGTTTTAAAAATTAAAACAACTATTTTTTGATTAATTATTAACATTTTAAATAACAAAATACAACCTAATAAAATTCTCTCATTTTTAGCAAAAAGTGATGAAATAGTGTAAAATATTGTCTATATTGACAAAGAAATGGAGATATAAATGTTCAAACACAAATATGATGAAAAAAATAGCGTTGTTAGTGTAACAACAATTTACGAATATGAAGAATTTGACAAAAAATTTAATAAACTTTTAAGTCAAGCTTGCTCAAAAATAAAAGTTCCTGGTTATAGACCTGGTAAAGCACCTAAAGAACAACTTTTAGCAAGAATTTCTCAATTTGAAATTCAAAATCAAGTACTTGATGAGTTTTTAAACTCCAAAAAATCAGATATTTTTAAATATTTACAAGATCAAGGAATTAAATTTGTACCTTATATTGATGGAGTAGATATTAAAGACTCTAAAGATAAGGATAATAAAGATCTTGAATTAGAAGTCACTTTCGCGACTTTTCCATTATTAGAAAATGTAAAATACGATGATGTTGATGTTGAATTTAGCATCAAACAAATATCTAAAAGCGATCTTGAAAATGAAAAACAAGCAATTTTTAGTAAATTTAATACTCCAGAAAAAGTTGAAGATAAAAATGCAAAATCTAAATTAAATGATATTGTAAATATTGATTTTAAAGGTTATATCAATGACCAGCCTTTCGATGGTGGTGAAGCTGAAGGTTATAATCTAAAATTAGGTTCAAATACATTTATACCAGGTTTTGAAGAACAACTTTTAGATAAAAAAGTAGGATACAAAGGAGAAGTAAAAGTTAAGTTCCCTGAAAATTATTTTGTTAAAGAATATGCTAACAAAGATGTTGTTTTTGATGTTAAAATTAATGAAATTTTAAGAAATAAATATCATAAAATTGATGATGAGGTTGTTAAAAAGCTAAATATTGAAAATGTTAATAATGTAAAAGAATTTGATAAATATATGAATAGTTTAATTTGTATGAATAACTTAACAAAAGCAATCAACAATTATCTTGAAAAATTAGCTCATGAAGTTTTTAAAAAATCTAACATTTCTATTCATAAATTCTTTTTAACAGACGAAATGAAATCAATGAAATCTGATTTTGAAAAGGCATTAAATACAAATGGATTGAAAAAGCGAGATTATTTAAAATTAATTAAATCTTCTGATGAAGACTTAGAAAAGGAATTTTTTAATCAAGCACTTGAAAAAGTTGGTGCAAATCTTGTCCTTATGAATATGAAAAATAATATTGAAGAAAACGATAAGGATTATGAAGAAAAATATATCAAAACTTTTGAAAAGCATTTTCCAAGCGAAGCACAAGAACTCTCAAAATTTATTTCTTATTTCCTTAGAATATTTGAAAAAATTGGTAAAACAAAAGTTGTTGATGAAGTGAACAATTATATTTCAAAAAATTTTAAATAATTATTTATTCTATTTAAAAACTGGTTTTTAACCTGTTTTTTTTTTTTTTTTTTTTAAAAAAAAAAAAAAAAAAAACACCACCATTAGGTGATGATATGGCTGCCCCAGTTAGATTCGAACTAACGCGTGTCGGAACCAAAACCCGATGCCTTACCGCTTGGCTATGGGGCAAAAAATGGTGGGGGGGGAGGGATTCGAACCCCCGAATCCTAAGAAAGTGGGTTACAGCCACCCGCATTTGGCCGCTTTGCTACCCCCCCATTTTTTGATTGCTATAATATTATACATAAAAACAAAAAAAATAAAGAAAATAATATTTAAATTTTTATAAAAATTTTCCTTTAATTTTTAAGTATAAAAAATATATTTATGCATTGTATAACATATATTTATTTTTAAATTTTAAATATTTTAATATAATAAATATGATTTTTCAACATAAAGAAAAAGGGAGGTCATAAAAAATGGCTAATATCAAATCAAAAGTGAAAAGCATTGTTAAAATGGAACAAGCACGTCAAAAAAATGCTGCTATGAAATCACGTGTTAAAACAGCAATTCGTAAAGCAAGAGAAGCTGTGCTAGCAAAAAGTGAAAATGCAAATAGTTTAATTGCACAAGCACACAAAATAATTGCAAAAGCAGTCTCAAAAGGCGTTTTCCATACAAACAAAGGTGCTAGAAAACACTCACGTTTAGATATGTTTGTAAATAAAGCAAAATAAGTTTATAAACATACATTTTCAAGTAGGCAAATAATTTTTGATGTTTTATCCAAAATTATTTGCCTACTTTTTAATAAAAAATAAAATATTGCTTTTCAAATTAATTAAAATACAATAAAATTTATTCATTATGTATGAAAGTAAATTAAATATTAAACAAACTCAAAAAGCAATTCAAGACCTAAAAAAATTCTTTCAGAAAAGCTTACAAAAATCGCTAAATTTAACAAGAGCTACAGCTCCACTATTTGTTGAAACTAAAACTGGCCTTAATGATGGATTAAACGGGGAAAAACCTGTTACCTTTAATCCGAAAAACGATAATTTTATCAACCTTGAAATTGTTCATTCATTAGCAAAATGAAAGAGAAATGCATTAAAAGAATATCATTATGAAGTGGGTGAAGGAATTTATACTGATATGAACGCAATTAGACGTGAAGAAGATTTGGATAATACTCATTCATATTATGTTGATCAATGAGACTGAGAAAAAATTATTTCAAAAGATCAAAGAAATATTGATTTTCTTAAAGAAACAGTAAATAAAATATACAATTCTATCTATCAAACTAAATTAATGCTTATAGAGCAATATCCAATACTAAAAAATAATTTAGTCAAAAATGTTTTTTTTATTTCATCTCAGGAATTAGAAGACTTATATCCAAATTTAACTCTTTCAGAACGTGAAAATAAAATAGCAAAAGAAAAAGGTGCAGTTTTCATATATCAAATTGGTCACAAATTAAAGTCAGGATTAATTCACTCGTTAAGGGCATTTGACTATGATGACTGGAATTTAAATGGTGATTTAATTGTTTATTCAAATATCTTAAATAAAGCATTAGAACTTTCATCAATGGGTATTAGAGTTGATGAAAAATCGATTCTAAAACAAACAAAATTAAGTTACCAAGAAATTTATAAACTTTCTCCATATCATAAAGCACTTTTGGATTCAAAACTTCCATTAACAATTGGTGGCGGTATTGGTCAAAGTAGACTAAGTATGTTTTTACTTGAAAAAATACATATTGGTGAAGTTCAAGCAAGTTATTGACCAAAAGAGTATCGTGATGAATTAGAAAAAGAAGGTATTAAACTTTTATAATTCCATTTTATTTTTATACTAGCAAAAATAGTTAAAATTCTATTTTTGTTTTTTTTTATAATTTTTTAATTTGTATTTATTATTATTATTATTATTTATTATCCAATGACTTTTTTAAGAAATATTGTTATATAAAATAATCATTTGAAACTTATTTTAATGTATTTTAATATCATTTTAATAGATAGATTATTTGTAATTTTTTAAGTATTTTACCTATATGTACTACGCCAGTTGTGGTGACTTCTTGTTTAGTTTTAGGAGGAAATTCAGAAATGCAAAAAAAAAAAAAAAAAAAAAATCAAATAAGTCCTAAAAATTCTAATAAGGTTAACAAAAATAAACAAGAGAAAATTAAAAATCCTAACAAATCAGATAAATCAAATATGTAAGATCAAGCAAATCCTAATGGGTCAAATGAATTAGAAGAAAACCGAAAAAATTCTAATAAATCTACAAATGATTCATTAGCAATGAATACCAAACAATGTAAAAATAAAAGAAGGAGATTTTTTAATTTTTACTAAAAGTTCTGAAAATAGCAAATAACAATTGAACTAAAAATACTAAAATGTATATAAAGATATTGATGTAACATCAAAAATTATAGTTAATGTTATTTAAAAAAATACATTAGATTTTGAATTTAATATTGATGAAAAAATGACGCCTAATTTAAAAATTCAATTGGTAAAAATTTTAGAATTATTAATTCGTGATGTTGAAGTTCAACTTTAATTTATTAAGTTAAATAGAATAAAAAACATTAACATTTATAATGTTAATATTTTTAAATTATTTAAATCACTAATTATTAAACTTTTATTAATGAAATAGTTTGTATATCTTTATTAAATAGTTTTCTGCCATTTAGATCTTTAAGTTCTAAAAGCACAATTACTTTAATAACCTTAACTCCTTGTGATTCTAATAATTTTATGATTGCGTTAGTAGTTCCACCGGTCGCTAAAACATCATCAACAATGGCTGCTGTTTGTCCTTGTTTGACAAAACCTTTTTGAATTTCTAAAACATTCGAACCATATTCCAAATCATATGACATAGAGATTACTTCACCAGGTAATTTATGTGGTTTTCTAACCATAATAAATGGTTTTTTTAAAATAGCTGCTGCTGGGGTCCCAAATAAAAAACCTCTGGCATCTGGTCCAACAATAATATCAACATCTCCTGCATATTCTGCAATTTTATTAATTGTATAATTTAAAGCTTCTCCATTTGCTAAAAGCGGCGAAATATCTTTAAACATTATTCCGGGTCTTGGAAAATCTTTAACATCTCTAATATATTTTTCTATATTCATTTTGTTCCCTTAATTTATTCTTACATCCTCAAAAAACTCTAATACATCATCTAATGCAATATCATTGAAATTTTTAATATGAGTACCAAATTCTTTTCCTTTTGCAACTTCTTTAACATCATTTAATTCACGGCGAAGGCTCTCTATAACCCCTTCATAAATTAATTTTCCTTTTCTATAAACTTTTACTTTTGATCTTTCTTTAACTACACCAGAATCTTGTAGACATCCAGCGATCTTACCGACTTTAGAATAAAAGAAAACTTTAATAATATGAGCCTCGCCTATTTTTCTTTCTTCATAAATTGGAGTTTTTTCACCTTCTAAAAAATTATTACAATCTTCCACAATTTTATAAATAACTGTATGTTCAATAATACTAATACCAAGGTTAGTTGCGTTTTGCTTTATTGTACTTGGTGTTTTGAGGTTAAAAACAAAAATAATTGCATTCGATGCCTGAGCTAGTAATATATCACTACCATTAATATGTCCAACACTTGAAGATATAACTTTAATTATTGCATCAGAATTCATTAAATTATTGATTTGTCCCTTAATTGCTTCATTTGTACCATGAACATCACTTTTAATAATAATATTAATAATTTTCTTACCGTCTGATTCAGTAGCCTTAAGATTTTTATCATATAGAAGATTCATTTTGTCAGTAATTGCCTTATCATTAGCCAATTTCTTAGCAAATTTTTCATCATTAAATCCAATAAATTTATCTCCTGCATCAGGGGCGTAATTTAATCCGGTTATAATACCAGGACATCCAGGAAGAACTTTCTCAATTTTATTACCTAATGAATCGGTTAAACTTCTAATTCTTCCGTATTTTGAACCAGCAACAATGAAATCACCTTTCATTAAGGTACCATTTTCAACAATGATTGTTGATACCGCTCCAGTTCCTTTATCAATTCGAGACTCAATAACTGTACCAATTGGATATCTATTTGGGTTTGCTTTTAGATCTAATATTTCAGCTAATAACATAATAGCATCAAATAAATCAGTAATTCCTTGACTATTTATTGCTGAACCATATACAATCTGGGCATCACCTCCATATTCTTCAATAACAACACCAGCCTCTGCTAATTCACCTTTTATTCTATCGAGATCTTTATTAGGTTTATCCATTTTATTAACAAAAACAATAATTGGAACATCAGCAGCTTTTGCATGAACAATGGCTTCTTTTGTTTGTGGCATAACTCCATCGTCAGCTGCGACAACTAAAATAATAATATCAGTAACTTTCGCACCTCTAGCACGCATTTTTGTAAATGCCTCATGTCCAGGGGTATCTAAAAATGTGATCTTACTATTCTTATGTGTAATTTGATATGCACCAGTATGTTGAGTGATTCCGCTTGATTCAGTCAATGCAATATTTGAATTTCTTATTTTATCAATTAAAGTTGTTTTTCCATGATCTACGTGTCCCATAACTGTAATAATCGGACACCTCTTAACCAAGTCATTTTCATTATCTTCAAAATACACTTCTTCAAGGAAATTTGAACCATCTACATTTGTTTCCTTTTTAAAATCATATCCATTTTCTATACATAT
Organism: Mycoplasmopsis cynos; assembly: GCF_900660545.1. Lineage (NCBI taxonomy): Bacteria > Bacillati > Mycoplasmatota > Mycoplasmoidales > Metamycoplasmataceae > Mycoplasmopsis > Mycoplasmopsis cynos. Next base: position 820,849 of record NZ_LR214986.1, read on the forward strand.
TTCAGCAATTTCTTCTTCATCTAAAATGTGGTTTAAATTATACATTTTACCTTTTAAAAAGAATTTTTTAATAATGTCATTAGCATTAATTTTTGTTAGTTGTGAAAAATCATTAATCGACATTTTACTTGTAAAAACAAATATCCCGTCTTTTAGTTCTGTTTTTGTCGTTTGTAATTGATTTTTAACATCGCTAACATTACTTAATCTTGATGTTTTTTTGCTCATAGTTTCTCCTCTAACTCTGGTTCGAGTTTTAAATATAATTCAAAGGTAAAATTAGTCTTAAATATTCTATTTAATGCTCTTGTTTTTTTTATTTTCTCTCAATTTTGTTTTTCTGGTACAAAGTATGCACCTCTACCATTCATATTTTTATCTCAATCAATTTTTAATATATTTGTTGCCTTTTTATAATCAAATCGTATAAGTTTGGAAATTTCAATTATCTGATTTGTAATTATGCATTTTCGTTTTAAAGAATTAATTTCATTCATCTTCATCAAATTCACTTAAATCAATATCGCCATCTAGTCCATAATTAGCTAAATCATTATCGACTTTGAAATCTTTAATTTTCTTATATTCTTTAATTATTGTTTTTTCCTTTTTAGTTGATTCATTATCGTTTCTGTTATTAGTAGGTTTTTCTTCAACCTCATTATAGTTTTCAAATTCTTCATCACCAGCAACAAACTCAGGATCAAACATTTCATTTAAATTATCAATAAAATCATATTTATTATTTATTTCGTGTTCTAATGAATTATTTACTTCCTCAAATATATTATCAATGTCTTTTAAATTAGGTTCATTATCTATAGGAGTTTTTGGTTGTTTATTTAAAATAGTTTTTGGTTTTATTTCTACCTTATTTTGCTCATCTTGTGAAATTAATGCTGCCAAATCATCATTAAGATTACTTAAAGCCTTTTCTAATTCAAAACTATCAAGAAATTTAGCTGCATTAGCTCTTCTAATACTTTTTGGCTGAGTCTTTTTAAATAATGGTTTTTCATAATTTGAATGTTTAACCATTGTTTCAAGATACTTTTTATTATATGGCAATTTCTTTTCATCTGCTTTTGTAATTCCGACAACCTCAAGATTAATATTTGTAATTCTTGAAGCTAACTCAACATTAATCCCGCCTTTTCCGATTGCTTTTGTAACATCTTCATCTTTAACAATAATAAATGCCTTTTCAAGATTTTTAGTTATTAAAACATCAACCGGTTTAATTGGAGAAATAGCATTTTTAATAAATTCTTTTTTGTTATCAGAATATCTAATTACATCAAGTGATTCACTTACTCTTTGTGAAGCAGCTAAAATTCTTTTTGCACCCTCACCAAAAATTGAACCAATAATATCAAAATTAAACTCTTTTGTCGGATTAGGTCTAACAGCTACTTTCGTTCTATTTCCAGCATCTCTTTCAATTTTTACAATTTCAATATCATTATTTTCGATTTCATAAATTTCCTCTGTCAATGCTTTTCTAACCTCATTTGGATCAATCATAGAAACTTCTAATGAAAAAGTACTCTTTTCAAGATTAATTTTTTCTAGTGTTACTTCGACTTTTGAACCTGGATTTATTTTTTTACTTTTATTTATCTTATTTTTAGGTAAAAAAGCTCTAAACTGTTCTCCATCATAAAATAATTCAACATCATAGCCAAACTTCATAGCTGTATTTATTTCTGCAATAAAATTTTGACCGATTTTATCTTGAAATAACGAATTTACTCTAGTATGTTCGGCATTTTTTATTTCTATTTTTACACCATTTAAAATTGCCGCTTTAGACTTGAAGGGTAAATCGTTAAAGAAAAATTCAATCACAATTTCACTACCATCTTTATATTTTAATTTATCTTTAGTAGGTAAATCAGAAATTTTAGCATAAATAAATTTTTGAATTTCAGAATTATCACCTTCTTTAAGAATCATATCAACTGTTTCATCAGAAATAGCTTGACCTTTAATATTTAATAATTTAGCAATTTTATTTTGATCATCATAAATAATTTCAATCATTGCATCAGGGTCAAAAGTCTTATTAATAACTTTTTGAATTTCTAATTTAAAAATATCAATAATGGTTTCTTTTGGAAGTTTTTTGCTTTCTGAATAAGCTTTAATTGTTTGGTAAAAGATTGCTTGTTCTGAGTTTTCAATATTTTGATCTTTTATTATTTCTTCTTTTTTTCTCACAATATTTCCATCCTTTAAAATTTTATATACTTCTCTATTTTTTTTATTTCTGATTTAGGAATAAGAATTTTTCTTATATTCCCTTTTTGGTTTCATAAAAATTTTATTTCATCATTTAAATTTTCAAGTATTTTAGCTATTATAAATTCATTGCCATTAAAACTTTTAGAAAATGTCACTTTAACATCATTATTAATAAAATCGCCAATTTGTTCAAATCTTATTTCTAGATCTTCGCCTTTTGATAAAACCTCTAAAGTATATTCATCATTAAATCATTCTTGAGTATCAAGAAAATCGCTAATTTTTCGCGAAATATCTTCAACATCATTTAGATCAGTATAATTCACCACAACCTCAAACGTATTTCCAAATGAATTTGTTAATTTCGCAGAAATTATTACATTCCCAAAATGATCAATTAACATTTTTTTATAGTCCATAAAAACTCCCTAAAAATAGGAAAGAGTTGCACGTATGCAACTCTTAGCCTTTGTACTTACATATTTTATACACTAATTATTAAAATACATATGAAATTATACACTAGTTCAAAAGATTTTTGAAAGAAATATTTTCGTTTTTTAGTTGGTGCTAATTTAGGCATTCAAGCCTATATTATAGATGTTTACATAAAACTAATTGTTTAAAAATATAAAAACATCTATTTTTATAAAATATTTCTATCAAAGTAGTTTTAACAAAATGAATAATTCCATTTTTTTGGTTAAATTGATCTAACAGAAGATAAAATACTAATATTTTCATTGAAAAGTAAATTAACAATTCAAAAAAATGCAATATTTCATCAAAAATTAACAAATTAACCAAATATGTATTTGTATTATTATAAACTTTTTATTGGAAAGTAATATAATATTTATATAATTTTTTTAAGGACAATTTTATGCGGTTTTTTAACTTATTTAAGAAAAATAAGGTTGAAGAATATGTTGAAATTTCACCAGTATATGAAGGAAAATTAAAAAGTCTTCAAGAGCTAAATGACCCAGCTTGTTTTTCTAGCGAAGCATTGGGAAAAGGTTTTGCTATTGAATTTTCAAACGATGAAAATGAAGTCATCTTAAAAGCGCCTATTACTGGAAAAATCTCTGCAATATTCCCCACCAAACATGCTTATGTATTTGAATCTCTTGATGAAGTAAAGGTTTTAGTCCACATCGGTTTAGACACTGTAAATTTAAAAGGTGAAGGTTTTGAATCATTGGTAAGCATTGAATCTATGGTAAAGAAAGGTGAACCATTTGCGAAAGTTAATTTAAAACTAATTCGTGAAAATAATCTAGTTTCAGATGCAATCGTAACAGTTCTACCAGAAAGTAATGTGCATTCAATGGATATTGTTGATCTAAACGGCAGTTTTATTACAACCGATAATGTAGTTATTAGAGTAAAGAAGTAAGCATTATATAAAAAAGTTAACATTATTTTGTTAACTTCCCAAAATGCAAAGTCAAGTGCAACACTTATTTTGTATAAAAATAACAATCAAGAATTGTAAAAATGATTGTTATTTTTTTATTTAAAAAATTTATTTATTTTATTTTTTTAAAAAATAAATTTCTACTTGTGTTTGAAGTTCTTTTTTTCTGATTATAAATATAAAGAGGTTCTTCCTTAGGTATTTCCTTTCAAGGTTCATCACTATAATTTAAATTAAAAAATAATTCATCAGCAGAGAAATAATTATGAATTTTTCTTGGCATATTGTTTATGGTCTTTTGAAGGTCATAAATTTCTTTTTCTGATATTTTGTTGAAATTTGTTCCTTTAGGAAACTCTCTTCTTACCAATCCATTAAAATTTTCATTTAGTCCTCTTTGGAAGGAAGCATAAGGATCAGCTTGATAAATTGGTATGTTTAACCTATAGCCAATATAAAATAAAGCTTTAAATTCAAATCCATTATTAGTAGTTATTGATTTAACATTTAGTTTGTAAATTTTAATATATTCCCAAAGCTTTAATATTAATTTCCATAGATTCTTGTTTTCTAATTTTATTATAAGTCCTCATCTTGTTTTTCTTTCAGTAAATGTTAATAAATGGGATGATAAACTACTTCTTTTTCCGACTATTAAGTCTATCTCTCAATGACCAAATTCATTCTCAAAATTTTTATTAAAACCCCTTGTCCATATAGGTTTTACTATTCTATTACCGACTAAAGTTTTGACAACATCATGTGTTTTTCTTCCTTTATTATATTTTCTTAAACGTTGTTTCGAATTCAATACTCATAGACCACTATTTATTCAATTAAATACTGTTCTTAAAGTAGGTATTTTAAATTTGAAATGATGTTGAATATAAAAATGAGTTAGATCTACTCCAAAATATTTTTTGTTAAATTTTAAAATAAATTGATTAGTAAATTCTTCATATTTATTTATATTATTAATGAGTTTAATTTGTTCTTTTCACCTTATTCTATTTAAATGTTTGTTATGTGCTTCCATACCAATATAACCATTTTCAGTTGAATTATTTTTAATTTCTCTTAGTACTGATGATTTTGTGTAACCTAAAATTTGAGAAATTTCAGAAATTGGAGTTTCAAACTTTTTAAGTAAAATTTCTAATTCAATTCTTTTTTCTAAGTTAAAATGTTTATAATTAATAATGAGCACCTCCTGAGTTTATAAATTGGTGCTTTTTCTTTTTTAAAGCACCAATTTAATTTTATATTTTATTAAGAAAAGAATAATAAAATTTCCCCCCACCCAAACACATAAAAACAATTAAGTTTTTTTGTGTTTGGGTGGGGGGAATTTTTAATTAAGCTGTTGCACTTGACTTTGCAATTCAGCAAGTTAACATTATTTTGTTAACTTTTTTATTCCTTAATTTTTAGATTGATTAATAAATGTCTTTATTTGTTCGACTCTATTTAACTTTTCTCATGGAAATTCAACATCTTTTCTTCCAAAATGACCAAAATATGATGTTTTCGCATAAATTGGTTTTCTTAATTCAAGAACATCAATAATACCTTTGGGTGTTAGATCAAACACTTCATCAATAATACTTAAAATAGTTTGATTATCAATTTTTTCAGTTCCAAATGTTTCTACCATAACAGAAACAGGTTGAGCTATCCCGATCGCATATGATAATTGAATTTCAAGTCTATCAGCCACACCAGCTGCAACTAAATTTTTAGCAACTCATCTAGCTGCATAAGCTGCAGATCTATCAACTTTTGTAGCATCTTTACCACTAAATGCACCACCACCATGACGAGAAGCACCGCCGTAGGTATCTACAATTATTTTTCTACCGGTTAAACCTGTATCCCCAATTGGTCCACCGATAGTAAACTGTCCAGTTGGATTTATTAAAATTTTATCTGGTTCAGATAAATTATATTCATTTAATGTTGGTAAAATAATTTCATTTTTAATATAATTTTTAAACTCATTTTCAACATATTTTGTTGAATGTTGAACGCTCATTAAAACAGTATCAATTTTTGTTTGATTAGGATCAGAATAATCAACTGTAACCTGAGTCTTCATATCTGCCTTAGCTCATTTAAATTTTCCATTTGCTCTTAATGTTTCAGCTTTTTTAACTAATTCATGGGCTAATGTAATTGCTAACGGCATATATGTGTCAGTTTCATTGGTAGCATAACCAAACATAATTCCTTGATCACCTGCTCCAATCTCATAATTTTCCAATTCAACTCCCATTGTTATATCAGAACTTTGTTTTCTTATATCTGTAATAATACTTGTTTGGGTTGTAAAATAATTCAATGATTTTAAAATATTAATTGCAATTTCTATAACATAAATATTAGCAGTTGATTTTACTTCTCCTGCGATAAAAATATTATGTCCACTTGCCATTGTTTCAATTGCAACTTTCGCTGATGGATCTAGTGTAATATAAGCATCTAATATTGCATCAGAAATCTGATCACATAATTTATCAGGATGTCCCTTCCCAACTGATTCGCTTGTAAATAATTTTTTCATAAAAACCTCACTTTTCTTTTTAAATGAGGTATAAAGATTTTATAGTATGTTAGAATTATAATTCCCTGACTATCCACCTTGCAAACGCAGGTTGGCGATGGTTATCGTTGTCAAACTACCATCCTCTTTATACCTTAGTAAATGTTTTAATATTATATTACGATTTTGTTTTTACAAAACAAAAAAGTATATATTCCAAAAGCGTATATTCCAAAAGTTATGTGCAACTTATTAGTAAAAAAATGTTATTCAAAAAACCAAAAATATTAATTTTAAATTTAGCAATATTTTTGGTTAAATTTAATTAATTATTATCATTAAAATATTGATCTCAATATTTTGTTCCTAGATCATATGTATAAATATCAAGAGCTTGAGTTAAATTTTCTTTCTTCCCACCGATGTAAATTTTACCTGTTTTAGTATCAAAGTCTACTTTATAACGTTTCATTCCAAGCCTCTTTTTAATTCCACCTTGTGTTAATTCAAATTTAGGGTCATCAGAATCAGTCACATAAAGAGCCTTTAGAATACCATCTTTATCAAAATCCGCACCTCATACATTTATAATGTGATTAAATCTTACAGATGAATATGTATGAGAAATTGCAAGTATTTTGTTTGCTAATATTTCGTTTTTTAGTTTTTGGCTCAAATACTTAGCTCCATATCCATTTCTAAAAGATCATCTATTTGTTAGTAAATGACTACCAAAAACATCTTTAAAAAATCCATGAAATGATGACTTATTTCTTTCATAATTAGCTTCTATATTTAAATTTGGATTAAAAGGCGTATATCCATAACCATTAATAAAAGTATCGAATAATTTATGAGGTCATGCAAATCTACCACCTAGAAGTTTTCTGAATATTTCAAAAAGTTCACTATGTTCAGAATTAGTAATGATGTTATCGCTAGATTCTGTTTCTTTAAATTTATTTACTTCTCTAAAATCTGCATAAAAACTACTTATTGAATTTGTATTCTGCACAATTCCTTTTTTAGGGTCTTTTAAATATTTATCAATATAATTTTTATTTTGCTTACTTCAATAATGAATAGCATTAGCGGTGACAATCGCAGCACATAAAAAGTTATCTCCTCTATCAAACTCTTTATTTACATCAAATCATCCTTCATTACGATCATTATGTGCATATCATCAACTATCTATGTCATCGCTTTCATTTTCATAATGCACAAATTCATTAAATTTTAGATTTACACCTTTTAAGAATAAAGTTTTAGTTACTCCTTGTTCTTCTAAAAATTTACCTAATTCTGTTCCTTTTAATTGATCATTTTTAAGATAATCCTTTAATTTTTGATCATTTTTCCTTTCTTCTAATATTTCTTTCTGTTTAGCATCAAGTGTTCTTAAGTCCTCATTTTCTGCGTCTTTTGCAAGTTTGTCCATTAATATTAATCTAGTTTTTAAAACATCAATTGTAACATTATGAGAGTTTTTGTTTTGTTCAGGTATTTCAGGAATTTGATTTAGATATTCATCTCTTTTTTGGTCACTTAAACTAGTTAGTGACATAATTTTTGGATAAAAAGCATAAGATCTAATGGTTTCATATATATAATAAATTAAAGCTAATTCAGTATATTCTTGATTATAATTATCCCCTGAAAATCTTATTAGTCTAGCATTTAGTTCATCAAGTTTTTCATCTTTTCCATCTAATCATTCGCGAACATTAATATTAGATAAAGGCAATAAAATTAAATTCTTAAAATTTATAATTTTATCTTTTAAATCTTTCGGAATAATTGATTTTATTGCTTTTAAGTCAGTTAAATTGCTCAACTTTTCTTTAAAATATTCAATTGCCAATTGACCATTTAAAGATTGTTTAGAGTCTGGATATGGAAGGGAATTTATTTCATTTAATGCATTTTTAATTTCATTTGATAATTGCTGAATCTCATTATATTTTTGAAGGATTTGTTCAAATTTTAAATCATTAATCATTACTTTTAAATTATTCTTTGGGTTCTTTGCATTCGGATAATCCAAATTATCAATTTTATCTTTTAAATCTTCTTTTATATATGATAAAACTCTTAGTTGCAGATTTGAAAATTTATTATCAGATATTTTATTCAATTCAGTATTTAAAGAAGCTTGCTTATTATTTGGTAGCTTTGAAATTATGCTTCTATATTCAGAAACCATAATTTTTAGTGTAATTATTTTTGATTCTAATTTATTTAATACAACAATTTTATTAGCATCAGATATATTTTTTTCGTTTAATATTTTAGCTAATTCATCATTCAATTTTACTTTAGCATGCGCATTTATTGATGGATATGAAATGTTATTTATTAAACTTTTTATCCTATTTCTTTTCATTAATAGTTGTTGCTTCAAAGGAGAATTTAAATCATTGTTATTAGAAATTGATGACAAATCACAAGAAACAACACCACCTATAATTAATGTTGTAAATGATAATAATCCTAGAGTTTTAAAAACATTCTTATACTTTTTCATTTTATTCCCCTTGTAATCATCTATAACTTATATATTGATAAAAAAATTTTATTTTATAAATAAAATGTTAACAATTTGTCTACTATTTTTTTGTATTACAAGAATGCTTTTTTTTTTTTTTTTTTAGAAGTGAAAATGATAAAATAAAATGTTATTAAAAAATGATAAATAAAATTAATCAATTTTTCAAGGTATAAACTCAAGCGTGCCCTAAAAACTCGTTAATAAAACAACAATCATTAATAAAATAATTGTTGTTTTATTATATTTTTAAAAATATCAAAATTATATAAATTCTTCTATTTTTTTCATCTTTCATTAAAAACACTATTGGTTTTTTGTTGCTTTTAACTGAAACTCATTTCTCTTTATTATCAAATTGTACCTAACAAATAATTTGATTTTATCTTGATTAATTGCTACCAAATATTCAACTGAATATCAATCCAAAATGAGATATCTATCTTTTTTATTATATTTATCGAATAAAAAATAATTTATGCTCATTATCTGTTTTAAAAATTGTATAAATTTTTCACTAAGTTTTTTTAAAGATTTCTTTATTACTTTTGATTTTTTCCTTGTGAATTAATTAATTCTTTAATTTGTTGTTTTGTATACTCGTCAGTGTTAAAAAGACTCTCTTATTTTAAAGAACTTTTAGATGCAGAATATAAAACTTGATAAAATTGGGTAATTGCCATATTATAATCTATCATTTTATGCAATTCCTTATTACCTTTAAGAATATAAAAACATCAATTTTATCGCTAATCAGACTGAATATAAAATTTTATTTTTTAAGGTTTTAAATGCATTTCTTTTAACTTCTTAGAGTATCCGTGTTTATTAGTTTTAGTATGTAATTCATTTTTTATAATAGATTTATTTTGATTTATTAAATTAAACTTTTCTTCAAATTCTTTTATTTCATTAAGAGCAAATAATAGTGTTCTTAATATATAAATATATGCTATCTTCTTTTTCATTGAAAATTTGTTGTGTAGTTTTAGTATTTCAATCTTTTAATTGATAATATTTAGATACTCGTGATTTAAAGTCGCTTGGGGTTTCAACTTTATTATCTTTAAATAATTTTTCATCAAAAAGACCTCTAAATTAGATGTTTCAGAAATACATTATAATAATAATAATAATTTAAATGGTAATTTAAAATAAAATTTATTTTAAAAGCTGAATTGCAAAGTCAAGTGCAACAGCTTAATTAAAACCCCCTACCCAAGCACAAAAAACTCAATTGTTTTTTTGTGCTTGGGTAGGGGGAATTTTATTATTCTTTTTTAATAAAATATAAAATTAAATTGGTGCTTTAAAAAAGAAAAAAGCACCAATTTACAAACTCAGGAGGTGCTCATTATTAATTATAAACATTTTAACTTAGAAAAAAAGAATTGAATTAGAAATTTTACTAATTTTTAAATTTTCTAATTAAAAAAATAAGTGTTACACTTGACATTGCATTTTGGGAAATAACCTAAATGGTTATTTTTGTTTTCAACTAACAGTATTTCAAACGTGATTAGTTTTTTTATCAAATTTTAATTTAAATTCATCAGTTGATTTATTATCAAATATTACTCTAACATATCAGGTTAATTTATTATGATTTTTATCATTAGGTTTAATCAATTGTTCGATTTTTCAACCGTCTTTTTCATAAAAGCGAGCTTTATTATCTTTAGAAGTATCAAATAAATGATTAAATTTAATATGGTCTAATTCAATATAGACATTTTCATTAAGTTTTTTAAATAATTCATCTTTCTTACTAATTGCTTCTATGATTTGTTGTTCTGTATATTCTTTTGGATTAAATCCATTTTCAAATTTAATTTGAGGTTTAGTTGCAGTATCTAAAATATGATAAATCTTAGTTAAAGCTAAATTATAATCAAACATTTTATGTAATTCTTGATTTTTAAAAAAGTCATAAAAATCATCATTTTTATTTTTGGTTCAAGTTTCATATGAACTTTTTTCTTTTAAGGTTGTAAATGCTTTTTCACGATATGCTTTTAATTTATTAAAATCCCCGTGTGCATCTTTTCCTAATTTAGCATTAACTTCATCTTTTGTAAGCGCTTTTGGTTGTAAATTTAAATTAAATTGTTCTCCAAAGTGTCTGATATCAGAAAAAGCAGTTAAAATTGCTTTTAATTTAAAATGATATTCTTTAAGTTCTGATTTAAAGTTTAATATTTGATTAATTGTTAAATCATCTCATTTTAAATTTCTAAAATAAGTTAAATTCTTACTTCCAATCTTGTCTAAATCAACTTTTGTTTTAAACTCAGTATCATCTTTAAATAATTCATTTCATTTATTTCAATGTAAAGCAAGATGTTTTTCAACATCATTTCTAATATTTTGCTTGATGCTATTATTTACAATTTCACTAAATTTTACATCTTGATCTAATAGTGTGACAGGTTTATCAAAATTCTTCTCATCATAAGCGTCAAATACTGCTCGATATGCTTTTTTAACTATTTCTTCTGGATCTTGTGTTTTATGACCTTGAATTTGTCTATTAAAATCTTGTTCAGAAATAGAACCATTAATATTATCTTCAAAACCTAATAGTTCAGTTCCTGAAGGGACACGGTTATGTTTTGGTGCTTGTCATTTTTGAGATTGTTTTAATGTTGATTGAGTGTCTTTTGCACTTGATTTATTATTTGCACATGCAACAACGCTAGCTCCAATTAGTGTTGTGATTGATAATAATCCAAGACTATTAAAAATTTTCTTGTACTTATTCATATTATTTTGAGAATCTCCTTATAATTTTTCACTTAAAAAAAAAAAAAAAAAGTACTTATAAATATAAGTTAAATAGTCAATATGTTTTGAATATTCTCAAAAATTCTAATAACTTTAAATTAGCTAATGTAAAAATAAATTCCTCGAAAATGGACAAGTTCCTTTTTTTTTTTTTTTTTAAGTAAAAAAGCAGTAAAATGTATAAATTTCTTTTTCGTTCTTATTTTAAGAATATTCTATTACAATATATATTTAAAAAATAAGCTTTATTTTCTCATAACTTCTTAATATGAAAAAAATTTTCCAGAATATACAAAAACAAATTAAATATTATTACAATCCCTTATTTCAAGTAATTAATATAAATCATTTTTTATTTAATTTAATAATTTTTTATTCTTCTTATCATAAGATGAGCAATATCTTGACTTAGTAAATCTTCTAAACTCTTTTTATATGAAACTAAATTTTCTTTAATCATTCTAACATTCTAATTTTTTAGAAATTAATTTCTTTTTTTAATTTATTATCATCTATTTAATTTAAAATATTTTTTTTATTTTAGACTGGGAAAAATCATTCGGACACTTCCGAGTGATTTTTTCACATATTTAAAAGGAGAATATTTATGAGACATTTAAAAACAGAAGAATGAGTAAAAATCTTTAACGCATATGATAACTTCAAGAATCGCAAGATCAGTAAATTTGAGTTCGAACAAATCTCTTTTTCTATTAGACAAAATTATTGAAATAAAGGATCATTAAAAAGAATGTTGAGAAAAAGAAAAATGTATCATTTGAACATGAATATTCAATCTAAAACTGGTAAAGCAAGCAAAAAAGGCAAAGGTGTAGGTAGAAAGAAAAGGAAAGCTCTTGACTATACGTGAATTGATACCCTTAAAGATGATGAAAAAGATGCGGTAATAAAATACTATTACAGAATTTTTAGCGAAAATAACATTGATGCTGATATTAAAAATATTAAAGAAATAGAAAAGCTTTCATCAAGCAATAAAGCAAAAATTTTATTAATAGCAAAATCAACATATTACGAAAAGTTAAAAGTTAAAAAAATTGAAAAGCAAAAATATATTAAACACGAAGAGGTTATTCGTCAAAGTTTTATGGATAATAAAATGAGATATGGCAGAAGAAGATTATCCAAATATTTATTCTTAACTTATAACATTAAAGTGAACCCAAGAACCCTCGAGAACTATATGAAGAGATTAAATTTATTCACTTTTGTACGTAGAAAAAAGAGACAAAAAAACACAAAAATACTAATGTTAAGTTTGCGGATTTGGTTCAAAGAGATTATAATTCAAAGAATAATACAATTTACGCAACTGATGTAACTTATATACCAGCACCAAAAGACATTAATCAAAATCATACTTATTTATCAGCTATAATTGATCATAAACAAAGTTTGTAACATATGAAATATCATTAAATAATGATACTGAATTAGTTTTAAATAATATTAAAAATACGAAATTTGAAAATAATTTTACATTTAAATCATGGTTCTGCATATTTTTCGATAGATTATATTAATAAAATTAAGTCTTTAAATGGCTAAATATCAATGTCAAGAATTGGCAATAGTTTAGATAATCGTGAAATTGAGTATTTTTTTTCAATACTCAAAAGCGAAATTTTTCTTCACTTTTCTATGAAGTGTGCCAAATGAATTTTGATGAATTATCATACAAAATCAGTGAATTTGTAAATTGATATAATTATAAAAGAATAAGATTGTAAAAACAAAATCCTATCCGGATTCCATTTTTGGTTAAATCTAAAAATGGAATCCGGATAGGATTGAAGTGTCCGAAAAAAATTTCCCTGTTTAAAAACACCCTTTTTCAAAAAGTTTTTAACCTTTCAAAAAGGGTGTTTTTTAAAAAATGTTATTTTTTGTTTACAATACAAGAAATAATTAATTAAGACTATTTCATCTTTATTTTAATTATTTTTTCTTAGGTGTTGGTAATGGTTGTGTAGCATTAGGTTTAGATTCCGCAGGTTTTTTAGGTGTTGTTGATAGCGGTTTTCATTTAATACTACTAATAACTGCTTGATTTTTATAATCAATCATCAATTTAAAATCATCTGTTTGTTTATTATCGTACATTACTCTAACAAATCATTTTAATTTATTTTTATCAGGTTTAATTAAATATTCAAATTTAAATCCGTCTTTTTCATAAAATCTATTAATTTGGGTTTTATTACTATCGAATAAATGATGATATTTATGTCCATATAATTCAATATAAAGTTTTTCATTAAATTTTTGTATAGTATCTTGAATTTTCTTATTATAAGCATCTATTATTTGTTGTTCTGTATATTCATTAGGATTTAATCCTGTTTCAAATTTAATATCAGGTTTAATAACCGCATCTAAAACCTTATAAATATGAGTAATAGACATATTATAGTCTATCATTTTATGTAATTCTTTATTTTTTGAAAAATCATAAAACTCGTCAGTTTTATTTTTTAATCATTTTTCATATGAAATTTTATCTTTTAAGGTTTTAAATGCGCTTAAACGGTATTCTTTTAATTTATTAAAATCCCCGTGTTTGATTCCCTTTAATTTTTTATTAAATTCATCTTTTGTAATAAACTTATTATTAGGATCATTTATGAAATAAAACTTCTCACCGAATTCTTTTATTTCACTAAAACCAAATATTAAAGTTTGTAACTTAGTAATATATGCTTTAACATCTTCTTTTTCATTAAGAATTTGTTGCGCAGTTTTAGCATTTCAATTTTGAGATTTATAGTATTTTGATATTTGTGATTTAAAGTCACTTTCAAGTGGTGAATTATTATCTTTAAATAATTTTTCATCAAAAATACCATCTAACTTCTTTCATTGACGAGCAATATATTTATCAAAAAGTGTTTTAATGTTTTCTTGTTCTGATGTTGAAAAAGTATCAAAGGTTACTTTTTGTTGTTCTGGGGTTAATGTCTTTTTTTCATCTTTAAAGTTTTTTTCATCAAAAGCAAGGGTTAAATTTTTTAAGGTTTCTTGCGGAAGTTTATTTGGGGTGTTTCCCTCTAGCTGATTATCTTGTTTATCAGGTTTAGAACCCTGAATTTGTCTATTAAACTCTTCTTCACTAATAGAATTATTGATGTTGTCTTCGATACCTAACAATTCAATTCCTGATGGAACTCTTCCGTGATCAGGCACTTTTCATTTTGGTGATTGTTTTGGAGCACCTTTCTTTGGTGTTGATTGAGTATCTCCAGGTTTTTGCCCTGTTTCCGGAGCTTTTGGATCTTTTTGTCCTGATTCTGGTGCTTTAGGATCTTCTTTAGGTGAACATGCTACAATACTAGCGCCCATAAGTGTTGTAATCGATAATAGACCAAGACCACTAAATATTTTTTTATACTTTTTCATAATTTTTAGAAATTCTCCTTATAATAGTTAAAGATTTGTTACTTAAAAAAAAAAAAAAAAAACTTATAAATAAGCAATATAAATATTCAAACTTAGTATTTAAAATATTTAAATATTCAAAATAATTTTATTTTTTTATGCTTATTATAAGTACTAGTCTACTAGCTCAAAAATGGACAAGTTCTTTTTTTTTTTTTTTTTTAAGTAAAAAAGCAGTAAAATGTATAAATTTCTTTTTCATTCTTATTTTAAGAATATTCTATTACAATATATACTTAAAAAAATAAGCTTTATTTTCTCATAACTTCTTAATATGAAAAAAATTTTTCCAGCAATATATAAAAACAACTTAAATATTATTACAATCCCTTATTTCAAGTAATTAATATAAATCATTTTTTATTTAATTTAATAATTATTTATTCTTCTTATTATAAAATGAGCAATATATTGACTTAGTAAATCTTCTAAACTCTTTTATATGTAGCTAAATTTTCTTTAATCATTCTAACATTCTAATTTTTTAGAAATTAATTTCTTTTTTCTTTTTTTAATTTATTATCATCTATTTAATTTAAAATATTTTTCTATTTTGCGAACTTTTTTAATAAATAAGATTTCATATATAAATTATGTTATTTTAATTTTTCATAGTTATATAAAAATCTAAGTTATTTTGCACAACACATAAAAATTTTATTTTATTTTTTTATTTTTTTTTTTTTTTTTTTTTTGCTTGTTTTTAAAAACTTAGTATATAATATTAATCAGTGGTCATAGCAAGAGGGATCACCTGATACCATTCCGAACTCAGTAGTTAAGCCTCTTTACGCCGAAAATAGCCGAAAGGTGAAAATAGGGAACCGCTGTTTTTTTTATATTTTTTATTAGCAAATAACATATAATTGTGCTAAAATTTATTCTATGAGTACAAAAAGAGATTATTATGAAATTTTGGGTGTTAATAAAAACGCTACTGAAAAAGAAATAAAAACAGCATATCGTTCGCTAGCAAAACAATATCACCCAGATAAGTTAAAAGATGGAACTAGTGACCAAAAAATGAAAGAATTAAATGAAGCTTATGAGATATTATCTAATAGTGAAAAAAGAAATATCTATGATAAATATGGTCATGATGCGGCAAATGGTAGAGCAGGCTCTGGCGGATTTGATGCTAGTGGTTTCGAAGGTTTTCAACATGGTTTTGGAGGGTTTGAAGATATCTTTGAAAATATTTTCGGAGGGTTCGGTTCAAGTAGTAGAAAAAGTTCATACAACCAACCGCAAAGAGGAGATGATGAAAAAATTGTTAAAGTTATTTCCTTTATGCAAAGTATTCAAGGTGATACATTAAAAGAAACTATGAATAAGTATGATTATTGTTTACATTGTGGCGGGACCGGTGCTGAAAGTAAATCAGATATATCCTCATGTGACAAATGTAACGGAAATGGTTATACTTTCAAAAAAATAAGAAGTATTTTTGGGATGACACAACAGAGCGTAGTTTGTGGTTATTGTTCTGGTACAGGGAAAAAAGTAATAAAACAATGTTCAAATTGTCGCGGAAATAAATATATTAAAACAAATAAAAATGTCAATATTCCCATTGCTCCTGGAACCGATAACAACACATTGCTTAAATTAAATGGATATGGAAAACCTGGAATAAATGGTGGACCTAGCGGCGATCTATATATTGAAATAAAGGTTCAAGATCATAAATATTTCCATAGAAAAGGTTATGACTTATATTTAGATTTTCCTGTTTCATTTGTTGATATAATGTTAGAAAATAATATCTTAGTACCAACTCCTTATGGTAACATAACTATCACATTAAAAAAATCATATGAATCTGGTCAAATAATTAAAATTCCTGGTAAGGGAGTACAACATAAAAATTATGTTGGTGACTTAAAATTGATATTAAAAATAATTAAGCCAACTATTTCAAGAACTGAGACAAAAGAATTAACAAAAATTCTTGAGAAACTTAATGATACTTCAAATAGCGATTTTACAAACATTGTAAATAAAACTTTAAAATAATTTAAAAAATAAAAATCGGACTATTAATTTAGTCCATTTTTATTTCTTGTATTTTAATTTTTTATGTGTAGTAAATTATTGTAACTTAAAATGATTAGTGAATAAGTCCAATGATTTATCAAAATAAAAACCATTGTTCATCAGGCACCGATTTAATAATTTTATTATTGTTTTTAATTTATATTTATTTTTTTCTTATAGCTAAGAATATTTTTAATTGTGTAAAAAGTATAATTAATACATCTCTCTCCAAATAATGTATTAAAATACTTTTAAATTCATATAGTTATATTTATACATTATATTTGATTTTGTTTAGATAAAATTTCATAAATTTCTTACTTTGATGATATAAAATCTGATCCGTTAACAGCTTTATTTAAATTACTTTTCAAATTTACATTTTGCTTTTTAATTTAGCTAATGATATTTTGGACTTAATTATATTTATAGCAATTTCATCTAGTTTTACTTCAATTTCTTTAAATTGATTTAATGAATTTAATTCATTGGAATTAATTTTTGTTATTATATCCTTTATTGTTTTTGCAGATGCGTCATCTGGAAAATCTAAGTTATTAGCTTTATTAATTAAAAATATTTTATAATCACTAATATTAGCAAAATCAAGAATTTTTTTGACTTTATCGTATGAATCAGTTGTATCTAAATCGATTTTACTAATAGCATCATTTTTTGCTTTTTTACTTATAAAACTTAATAAATTAATTTTTGTTTTAGCTTCGTTTTTATCGGATTTAATAGATGTTTTAAAAGCCTTATCAAATTTTTCGAATTCATCTGAATTATTAGACAAAAAACTCGCCTTATTTAACAAAATGTTTAAATATTTTCTTCTTTTTGGTGAAACATAATTTATCATTATTTTTCTTTCATTTATCATTTTGATTAAATTATCATATTTATTTGCGATTTCCCTTATTTTTGTCAATTTATCTGATTCATTCAAATTTTCTTTTTGAATCTTTAAAATTCTAGCTAATATTTCTTTTATTGCTGGTGCATTTTGTCCATCTGGATATGGTAATGTATTCGTTTTTGCAATAATTCTTTGAATTTCATTATTTTTAGTACTTGCGCTAAATATAATAGCCTCATTAATAACTTTTTCTATCTGTTCTAAAGCATCAATTGATGAAGTGCTTATATCAATGAGCTGTTTGGTAAATTCTTTAACCTTCTTAGAATCATTAAGTTTATTAATAAGTTCTAAACCATTAATTTTTCTATCAATTAATCTTAACTCAATAATATTTTTATCACTTTTAATTTGTTTCATTAAATCCATAGCACCTTCACGCGCTTTAGCTTTTTGATGTCAATTAGTAAGTATTTTAGATTTTTCATCATCATATAAACCAGAAGCAACTGAAATAATATCGTTTAATTGATCTTCAGAAACAGATAAATCATTAGCTTCAATAATTAAAGAATCATAATCATCTAAACCTCTGATTTTTTCAACCTCATTTATAGCATTATGTTGAACATTTCTAATAATTTCATTTGCTTTATTTGTTGCATTAATAAGCATTTCCTTTGTAGATTTAGGATCATTTAAAGTATTCAATAACATAAATCTTTCAAAATTAAAATTTGATAATTTATTAATGGTTTCAAATGCTTTAATCTTTTCATACTCTCCATTTAACAATTGCATTTGAACTTCAATTAAGTCAATATCTGATTCAGTTTTTGATTTAGACAATTCATCTAAAAGTTCTGCTTTAATACTTTCATCTTTTAGTTTTAATATTTCATCTCTTATTTTTTTATTTTTATCATTAATATTTTTTTCTACATTATTAATGATATCTACAAGTTCAAAAGGTTTAAGATTTATAACTTCTTTTTGTTCAAGCTTACTTCTTGATTTATTGTTTGATTTATAAATTGCCTGAATTACTTTTTGTTGTAGAATGTTTAAATAAATTTCTTGATTTACTTTTTTTTCAACTTCATCAATTTCTGCTTTTGTAGCACGGTGAACTTTACCAAATAGTTCATTCTTTTTACTTGAAAATAAATCAGAATTTTTTATTTTATTGTTTAATGTATTTTGGATATACATTAAAAACTTACTTTCATTCTCATTTTTAAGTTTTAAAATAATATTTTGTTTTATTTTAAATAATTCTTTTGAGTTTTTAATAGCATTGATTTGTGAGTTAAATTTATTCTTAGTATTTATATCTGAAATTGAATTAGATAATTCTAATAATTCTTTTTTATTAATTTCCATAACTTCATCAGTTTCTAAAACTCATACAAATTTATAAAAGTTTTGAGCATCAATAAAAATATTTTCATAATCATTTTGAGTTTTAGCATTCATTAATTTCTTATTCAATTCTTCTTTTTTAGCATCTTTTTCATCTAATAAGAATATAGCTTTTTCAGCATTAGATTTAAGGTTATTTAAAAAATTTTCAATAGTATTAATTGCTTCTAATACATCAATCGGGTTCTTAACTTTATTGTAAACATATGTAAATGAATTTTTAAGTTCTTCACCATTTTTTAACAAATTAAGCAAATTTCCTAATTTAATCTTTACATTTTGACTTGATATTGCTTCATTAATATCGAACTCAATTTTATTAATTTTAGAAATGTCCTTGGTATTTTTAAGTAGATTTTTTAATTTAACTTTTTCAGTGTCTTTTAAATTTTTATCAGAATCAATTTTAGATTTTAAAATTTCAATTTTCAAAAGAATATATTCCTTTTTACTTGATTTTAATAATTCTTGTTCAATTTTATCTTTGATTGTATCAATTTTATCAATATCATTCGCAGAATTAAATTTAGTCATTAAAACATTTCTCTCATTAGAGTCTTTGACTTTATCAATTCATTTTTGAGTTTCTATTTTATCTAATGATATATTTCTACCCTTTTCAATTACTTCATATTTTTTAATTTTTTCTTGCATCTCTAATCGTCTATGTCAATTTGTAACATTTTTAAGATTATTTTCTAGCTTAGAACGTAGTACAGTTGATTTAAGTTTTTTAATTCCATTGATTAATGAACTTTGTTCAAAGTTATATTGTTTTTCAATTTCTTTTAATTTACTATTTAAAAAATCATAATTAGTCTTTGAATATTTCTCAAATTCGCTATTTTGACTAATTTGTTCAACTTCTCTACGGTATTTATCTAAAATTAATAAATTTGAAAATTCTAAAATTTTGTTCTTAATAACTCTATACTGATTAACAAGTTTAATTTCATCACCATGTCTTTGAATCTCTTCATTTGGAATTTTATCAACTTGATTATGATTAATTTCATTACCAGTTTCTTGTTTTTGTTTATGTTTTAGATTATTTGAACATGATACAACCCCAAGTGATGTTGATAATACTAAATTTAATCCAATAATGAAATTTTTTTTCAAAATATTTCTTATCATATATTCTTTTACCTAAATTTTTAACTACGAGTATTACTTAATAATAATATAACATTTTTTATTACTTTTTAGTAATTTAGTGGCAAAAATTTTAAAAATATAAAAAAATTTTTAATACTTGTATTAATGTTTATAAATATCAAAATATGATGCTTTAATATAGACAAAATATTTTTTTATATACGAACTTATAAAAAAATACAAGAAAAAATGCAATTTTTAAACAATACATAATATAGACAAAATTAATAAAAAATCTGTTTTTTGATAATATTTAAATAAAAAAGTGATATTTTACTTCTAATAATAAAAAATATCATAGACAAAATAATCTTTAACTACCATATTAAATTTTTTCATAAACTTTATCAGTTCTTTTTTAAAAATAATGTCAATAAAAATATCATTTTTTAAGCAATTTTATCTTAATTACGCTCGACCTTTTTATACTAATATTAATGCTTTTAGACTTAATAAAATACAACTTAACCATCTAATTTTGTCTATATTATAAAATTCAAAAAACTGCTATTTATGATTAATATGACTCTTTATTTACTTTTAAAGATATACAAACTTCAAATAGATAAAGCAAAAAACAAAACAAATATATAAATGCTAAAATAACAGTTAGTAAAATGGAAATATTCAAGTTGAAAATAATATTAGATCATAATTGATAAATAATTAAAACAAATGCACCTAATGAGCCAAATGTAAAACTATTGAATGTAATTAGGTTAAATTTCTCGATTTTTCATTCCTTAGTTCTTTTATATATCTTATAAGGTTCTTTTATTCTTGTATATAAAATGATTAATGTAAAAAAATTTCATAGAAGAAAAATAATAACTTGAATAATAAGTAACTTCATATATTAATTATAGACCAATCAAATTTTATAAACAACATTTTTGTTTTATGATTTTTGATCTCAATATGAAATAATAGGTAATACTAATAATTCCAGAAAAAAGCATAAAATATTAAGTAAGATTATATTCAAAAACAAGATGAAGTAGAAAAATATTCGGATTTTGTCCGAATATTTTTCTACCTTACTTTTTACAGAAAAAACTTTTAAGTTTTCAGAAAGAGAGGTATTTTAAAAAATAGAAATATTATAAGCTAGTTTTTTTAACAATATTCATAGCTTCTATTTTTAATTGTTCCAACTTTGTAAAAATTTCACTTGCTTTAGTTTCAGAAATGTTCTTAATTTTTTCTTTAAATTCAGCTTCTTTATTATTTTTCTTAGCTTCATCAATAACTTCTTTTACCTTAGGAGCAATTTTTTGAATTTCCGCAATTAATAAATCAACTTCTGTAAGTTTAGTAGCTTTTTTAACAAGTTCAACTAATTTAGCATTTAATTCAGTAGGTTTTTCTGTATCTGAATATTTAACTAAGTCGATATTCAAATTAGCGGCTCCTTTTGCTATTGAAATAATTGTTTCGGACATCTTATTTACTTTTTCTTCTAATTGATTAATATTCAAACCAGGATTATCTTGATTTTTTTGGTCAATTTCAGAAATTCCAGATTCTTTAATAATTTCGTCTTTTTTAGCTGTTTGATTCATTCTTTGATAAATACCATATTTATCAATTTTATTTTTGAAACCATTTCTTCTTATGGTTTCAAAAATATGTCAAATGAAACGACTTTCGGTGTATTCCTTGTCATGATCATCATTATAAAATTTAGCTAAACGACCATTTAAACCTTTTTTTCTTGCGTCATTATATTCAGTACCATTAAATTTATCACTATTAATAATATCTTTATACTTATTAAATTTTGCTTTATATTCATCAGTTATTACTTTTGAAACATCTGTTGCAGACTCTAATGTATTTAATTTTGCTTTAAAATAATTTTTCGCAAGACTATTGTACTCATCTTTTTTAGTTTCTGGATCTGGTTCAACTGGTCTAGCATTTTCAGGAAGTTTACTAAAATCAAATAACTCGTCAATTTCTTTAATTTCTGAATTTAATGCAGCTGCTAATTCATTAATTTTTTTAGCACCAGCTTCATATGTTTGGATAGTTAAAGCTTCAACCTCTTTTTTTAATTTTTCTCTTGTTGCTTTTGAAGCTTCTTTATCAGGATATTCTAATGATTCTACTTTTTTACTTAATTCAGTTTTAGCTAATGGAAAAGATTCAGCTTTAATGTTAATTAAAGTTTCATAATTTGTAGCTGATTCAATTTTCTTTATTAATTCAGCTTTTTTAGTTTCATCTGATATAACTTCGATAGATTTTTTCACTTCTGCTTTTGAATCTTGTAATAATTTGTTTGCTTCAGATTTTGCTGTGTTTAACTCTTCTTCTGTTACATCTGCTTTTTCTAATTTTGCCTTTAAATCATTATATTTTGGGTGATTTTTTAAATTTTCAACAGCTTCAGAAACTTCTTTTTTAAGCGCTGTTAAATCTTTTTTATCACCTTGTTCTGATCCACTATTTTCATTAGAACCTGGATTATTTTCACTAGCTCCGCCATTATTTTCAATTTCTTTAGACTTTTCTGTACGTGAGCAAGCTACAACACCAGCACCAATTAGTGTTGTGATTGATAATAATCCAAGACCACTAAAAATCTTTTTATATTTTTTCATTATTCTCCTTAATACTTAAAAATTGTTAAAATACTTATTAAAATAAGTCTTTTTAATTAAATTAGCTTAATTCGAATATGAAGTACAAACAAAATTTTATTGATTATCACATTTAAATTTCTTATAATTCAATGACAAAAAAGGACAAGATCTTTTTTTTTTTTTTTTAGAAAAAATATAATAAAATGCAAAAATGACCCATTTTTGCATAATAACTATTAAAAATATTTCAATTTATTTTAAAAAAATAGGATTTTTAGCTTAATTATTTTTAGTAAAAATATGTGAATTTTCATTTTTTAAGCATTTATATAAATAGCAAAAAAAGAACAAGCTTATTTGTTCATTCAATAAAAGCTTGTTGATTAATTTTTAAGTGCTTTCGAAGCTTCTGCTAAAATAGCTTGACGTTCTTGGAATGTTTTTGCATTTTTCAAACGATTTTTTAATGTATTTTTAGTTATTGGAGATTTGATCTTTTTAATTGCGTCATTTATATTTTTTTCTTCTTTTTTAAATTCTTGTATCAATTCTTCTTTTAATATAGATAAGCTATTTCAATTTTCTTTTGTGTATATTTTGGCGTTATTTTTACTAAGAAAACTATTTGCATTTTTTCTTATTTTTTCTGAAATTGTCTTTTTAGATAATAAAATAACATCATTTCTTAAATTACTATATTCTGTTTCATAATATTTTTGAACTATATTATGAGAAGCTCACCCTGTTATTCCTACCGAAACGGCAATTAATGGAATTGATAATGATAAAACAATTTTATTTATTCTTTTCACTTGCATTACCTTTCTTATATATATTTTAGTTAATTATATCAATTTTATTTAAATTTATTTTATTGTTTAATAAGATAATTGATGTATGAAATAACCTAGATTTTTATACAGGGTAGTAGAAGAATTAAAATGATTTAAGACTCAAATCTGATGGTTTTAGAGATCATTACAATACAAGAAATAATAAATTAATTTCAGAACATATTTTTTAAATCAAGAGAGTAAGAAAAATGGCAATTAAGCCATTGATCTTGTGATTAATGAAAAGGAAAAAAATAGAAATTATGTTGTATTTAATTTAAAAAGATTGCCTTTGTATTTTAATTAATGTTTTATTAAGATAGTGAAATAAATTCCATTAATGAAATGAACATAAAACATTTAAGTTTTTTTATATGCAAGTACCAAAATAAATGCTTGCATATCAAAAATTGTCGTTACAAAATTAACATTTCTTTACAAAACTCATTTTATGTGCTTAAAATCTTTGATAGAAAGGTATTATTTTAGAACTAAAATACAATTCATTATATTTCATACTTCTAAAATAATATAAAAACAACAATCAAACTGTTATTGAATGTTGTTTTAGTATTAAATTTAAATAAAATTAGATATTAAATTAGACCTTTACTTTTATTTTAACTAAAGTATGATCAGAAACTTTTTTAACCAGTTTAAAAGGGTCAAATTTTTTACCAGTAGATTCTTTTTCTCAAAGTTTTTTATATTTTTCTTTATCAAATTTATTTTTAAATGCTTCAACAATATCATATTTATAATCTTCTTTATTTACTTGATCAACCCTATTATTTGGATCGTATACAATAAATTTGTCATATGCTTCAGAAAATCCTTTTTTGTTTTTTGAGTATCTTGTCCCTAAACTTGAAGCATAATAATTATGTAATTCAGATTGAGATAAATTTGTATCTTGATATCCAGATTCAAGACCAAATTGCTTAATAATTTGCTCACCAAAATTTAAATTCTTGGTTTTAATATTTGTATCACCATTAAATATAACTACAGAATCAGGATACTTTTTCTTTAACTCAGATACTAATTTAATTGATGCAATAAATTCCTTAACTTCTTTTTCACCTTGTGTTGCTCAGTTATAACCATTAATATTACCAGCTTTTTGTTCGCCAGCTTTTGCTTTAGCTCCTGGTGAATCTAAATGTGCATCTACAATGTAAATTGAATTATTCTTTTTATCAATAAATTTCGATACTCATAATGGTCTAACAAATTCTCCACCATCATAATTTCTTATAATACTTTCTTCAGTAGATAATTGTATATTTGTTAGTTTATTTTTATCATATAAAATTGCAAATTGTTCTTTTTGAGACTCATATTTATTTGAATAAATATTATCCGGCGACTTTAATAATTCATAGTTTTTTTTGAAATCGCTTAAAAGTTTTTCCTTAATTAAATTAACAGATTCCGCAGCGCCATAATTAATTTCTTGCAATGAAACTAAGTCTAGATTATTATCAGCAATTACCTCGGAAATACCTGTAATTTTTACTTCTGATATTGTTTTTTTACTTTTGTTTGATTGCCCATAATTCAAAATATTTCAACTTCCAAAAACTAAATAGTCATTAGAATCTAATCCTAATTCCTTTTCGACATTTTCTTTTGATTTACCTGGTGTATCTGTTTTTGGATCAGTTTCTTTTTTATCATTTATTTTCTTGGATGTATTTGCGTTATTATTATTATTATTAATAATATCACTTGTGTTATCAGATTGACTAATATTAGGTTTTACTTTTTTGGTTTCGCTTAAACTTTTATCAGCATCTTTTTTCTTAGTATCCTCGCTAATATGTTTAGTTGTATCTGTAGACTGTGTGTTTAATTCACATGAAGTCGATGAAAAAGCTAATATTGGTGTAACACAACTTAAAATTTTAAATAATAGTTTCAATTTTTTCATATTAATATTTTACAACAATTAATCTATACATCATAAAAATAGGGAAATGTTTCCATAAATATTTTTCAAAAAATTCAATAAGATAATATCTTACTGAATTGTTTCTTTATGGCATTGCATCCGGATCTGCTTTACCAATAGCTTTTCACTTTTCTAATAGTTCAATTCACTCTTGCTCATTTGAACATGCTAAATATTCTAAATCATCTGCATTGGTGCTACGATTAAATTTTGGCGAGGTATTACTTTTGGTATAGTGTTCATATCATTCTTTTACTAATTTTATATCTTCTGCTACTTCAAGCTTATTCACATCAAAAGAATAAGTTTTCATTCTTCTTTGATATAGATTAACAGCTTCTGGATTTAAATAATCATTAATTCCCGCTTCTTCATCCTCTTTTAAAAAAGCTGCGACAATTGCATATTTGTTCACATCACAATTAAGCTTTTTACTCATTAAATAAGCATACAATTGTGCTTGCTTGCGATAAGAAGGATCTACACCATTTTTTTCTCATAAATCATATTTTTTTTCACCAGCAGTTTTAATTTCTAAAATAGTTTTTTTACTTGGAATATATCCATCAGGTACACCACTTATTACATCATCAATCCCAGAAAAATAATCATAACCAACATCGGCAGCTACATAATTTTGAATTTCTAAATTCTTAAATTGAGATCTAAGTACATCGAAAATTTTGGGCTCCAAAATTGAACCAGCATTAATATATTTCTTACTTAAAACAGGCATTTTTATTTTAGCAATATGACAATATGCTTTAAATTCACTTTTAAAAATATCACCTTTAATTAGAATATCCCCAACTGAACTACCACCAATTTTTTTAAATCCAGTTCATTTTGAAAATGTTAACAATTCCTTATGAAATTCAGGTTTTAAAATGATAACTGAGTTATTTCAATCAATTGTATAATGAACATTATTGTAGTATTTTCTAGCAACTTTCATAATTAAATTATATCATTATTACTTTATGAAGTCTCTTATTATTGTATCAGCAGAAGCATTAACACCATCAAAATTTGCTTCTCAATTTCTGTCAATTAAAGTATCTTGTGGAATAACATAATCAAATACAAATGCAAACTTATCAAAACTAATTTCAGTTGAATTATCATCAACTCCATTAACGAATTTCTCTGCATCCATAAATTTTTCAATTCTGATAGATACAGCTTTTATTTCGTTGCCTTCTGGATTATTTTCATTAAAAGTTTTTATATTTTTAATGAAATAATCTAATTCATTTGGAAAGCGCAAATCATCAATTAAAAATAAACTTGATTTATTATTTTTAATTGATTCATCAATAATTTTAACTATCTTATCAAGCACTTTAGCGCATCATATATTTGCATCAATATTTCTTCCTACTTCTCCCATAGATATTCATAAAGGTCTAACAATTTCTTTATCTTGCCCATCTCATTTCAACTTATTCAAAATTGGTTTAGTGATATCTTTTATAGGTTGTGCAAAAGATAAAACATGAATATTATCACCAAACATTTTCGCACATTTTTCTTTTAATTTTTCTGTCAAAAGCCCTTTGCCACTTCTTCTTTTGCCGTTGATTAATATAATAAAGTGTTTATTCATTCTATACCTCTTTCTTATAATTTAGTTGTAACATTTATTATAATAGAATTATTTTAGAAATTAAGAAAAAAACGATTTTGAATTAAAAACTTCAAAATCGTCCATAAAGTATTAATGTAAAATAACAATTTTATTCAAGCTCAAATAACTCAACACCTCTTTTAGCATCGACTGAAAGATTTTTTATTTTATTCAATAAAGATGATTCAGTAGCGCAAATTATAATGTGTTTATCAATATTTTCATTTTCAAATTTCGCAAGATCCAATTCAAATAAAACTTCACCAGCTTTAACTTCTTGGTTTGCTTTTACTTTTGCTTCAATACCAATTCCGTCTAATTTATAACTATTTAATCCAAGAACCATAACAACTTCAACATGTTCTTTTGAACTAAATATTAATTGATTTTTATTTGCGGTTAATAAAATAATTTTACCATCAAAAGGAGCAACAATTTTGTTATCTTTTTCAAGTAAAATCGCAACACCTTCACCAACCATATTATTTGAAAAGATTCCATCATTTAATTCTTTTAATGAAACAATTTTTCCTGATGTCGGACTTAAAACAACTTGTTTAGATGTTTTTGAAGCATGACATTGAGTTGCATTTGTTTGTTTAAAGTCTTCTTTATTAATTTCTGATGAATCTTTGGTTATTAAATGTGCAAATTTTTTAATTTCTGTATTTACATTTTCTGCATTCTCTTTTAGCTCAACTCTAACGTGGTTTATTTCACTAAAAATAGAAACATTTATAGCACCAAGTTTTAAAAATAACTTTTCATCTATTAAATCGGAATTTTTTAAATCATATCTAAGCTCTGAAACGCTACAATTAAATCCTTTTATATTTTCAATTCCTCCAAAAGCCTCAATTAATTTAATAACCTTTTCAGGAATTTTTTGACCGCAAACACAGCCATAAACAATTTTACATTGACATTCTTTTTTACAATTACTCATATGAAAATCTCCATTCGTATTAGACTTTTATATTTTACCAAATTAAAATAATGAAAATTTTATATTTTTTTGTTTTTTTTGTCAAAATAAATCTTTTTATTTTTTAAATTTTTTTGGTTATTTTCACATTAATAATAAAAATATAAAAAAATAACAAAAAAAAGTATTACAATAAAATTAATAATATTAAAAGTAAATTATAAATAAATAGAAAGAAGATGCATGATTTAAATCATCTAAAATGATTGAGAGAATTACTATAAAAAAACTAATTGAAACACCTCAAAGAGGAAAAACAAAACGAACTTCCATTTCTAATAAGGGCGAATTTCCTATATTTTCAAGAAGAAGTTTATTAAACTATGTCAGTGAAGGTTATTCAAATAATTATGATTTTAATGGAAAATATTTAATTTTAACAGCAAATAATGAAGAAAAATTGGAAATTTATTATTATCAAGGAAAATTTTCAGTTTCTAATGATTGTTTAGTTGCTCGAATAAAAAATAATGACCTTCTAAAATCTAAATTTATTTATTATTGACTTGAAACAAAAGTGACTAAAATGCAAACAAAAGTAAATTTCAAAAACAACCTATTTAAATACATTAAAAACTTAAATATTCCAATTATGCAAGCAAATTTTCAAAATGACATTATTAATGTCTTAGATGGTTTTAATAATCTAATTTATGAAAAAATAAAATCATTAAATAATCACAAAAATCTAGAATTTACAAAAGAAATATTCACACTACAAAGATTAACAAAATTACTAAAACCAGGCGAAAAAATTCAAACTAAAAAATTTTTTGAAGTAGTTATATGTGATCAGGACTTTTCAAACATCGCTTTATTAAAAAGACCAAAAATTATAAATTACATAAAGAAAAATGAGTCAAAAATTAATGAAATTAAATGCGATAATTCAAAAGTAAGGTTTATTTGTAAAAATGATATCTTTAACATCAAAGAAAATAAATTAGTAAATGAAGTTTTAAGTGACTCAATAATTTTTTTTAACATAAATGAGCAAATAGATTTTAAATACTACCAAGGGAAATTTATTCCTGGTGATATTAATATAATTAAATCAGTAGATAATAATTTTTTAAGACATAAATATTTATATTTATTATTAACAACTAATAAAGTAAATATAATTTCTAATTATTTTGATAAAAAGCAAAATAAATTTAATTTAGATAGGCTTATGGATTTTGAAATATTTATTCCTCCTCTGAGAATACAAGATCTTTTGATAAAAACAATGGAAAAATATTTCCCTATACACATTGATATTTTGAAAATCCTACCAAAAGAAATTGAGAAGTTAATGAATAATTATCATAATTATAGAGATTTACTATTTTTATTTGATAATGAAAAATAAGTTGCATTAATTAAAATATCCAGATAATTTCTGGATATTTTAATTAATAAAACGCTATGAAATAGCGCTTTAAATAATCTTACACAATTTAAATAAACAATCATTATCAATCTTTAAGTTATAAGGAAGAAAAAAATAAAATGATATCTAAAAGCAATGTATGAAATATATACTATTATTGAATCGGGATAAAAACTAAAAATATATAATTAACATAATTGATAATGACTTATTAATATGATGTTTAGATCTATGCATCTAAACATAAATATTATAGTCCTTTTTAAATAGCATAGACAAAATTAAATTAAACATTCATAAAAAAATGAAAATTTCCATAATATAAAAAACTATTTATAATTACGAGAAAAAAATAATATGTGAAAATTTCCACATTTTTATAATAAGTTCTTTATTTATTTTTCTAAGATAAAAAATAAAATATTATTATAGATAAGATTTTTATAGAAAGGAAATGATATGCAATTAAGAGATTTATTTCATGAAGATTTAATATTTTTAAATAAAAAATCTCGCACAAAAAAAGGTGTTTTAAAATTTTTCTCAGATGAATTATTTAAAAAAGGTTATGCAAATAGCTCATCTAAAGTTTTAAATTTATTTCTAAATAGAGAAGAACAAGGTTCAACTGGTATTGGCGATAAAATTGCAATGCCTCATTTGGGCGATGATGCAATTTTAAAAAGTACTTTAATATTCGCAAAAGTAGATAATTTAGATTGAAACTCAGTTGATAATCAACCTGTTTCTTTTATTTTCGGTATTGCTTTATCAAAAGATAAAAGACAAGCAGGGCACATTGAAATTATTCAAAAACTTTCGACTTTATTAATCAATCCTAACTTTGTCATTGAGCTTAATAATGTCACAAGTAAAGATGAATTTTTAAATGTTATTAAAAAATATGAAACAATTGAAGATCAAAAAAATGAACAAGTAGTAAAAGAGCTGACTAATCAAAACCATTATGATATAGTCGCTGTCACAGCGTGTCCAACTGGAATAGCTCATACTTTCTTAGCTAAAGAAAAATTAATTGAAGAAGCTAAGAAAATGAATATTTCCATTAAGGTTGAAACTCAAGGAACAGAAGGAATTCAAAATAAGCTTACACATGAAGATATTTTAAACGCAAAAGGTGTTTTATTAGCAACTGATCGTGAAATTGAAAAAGATAAATTCGCCGACGCTACCAATGTTTTAGAAATTTCAACTCAAAAAGCTATTCATGATGCTAGAACACAAATTCAAGCACTTTTAGATAATAAAGGTAAAAGACTAAAAATAGCAAAAGGACAATCCTCTTCTTCAGATGGTGAAATGACATTTGATGGTTTTGCTGGTAAAATGCGTCGTTCATTAATGTCTGGTATTTCACATATGCTTCCATTTATTGTTTTCGGAGGTATATTAATAGCATTAGGATTTTTAATTGACATTATTATTGCATCAAGTTCAGGTGTTGATATTAATTCAAAAAACTTCCTAAGCACATTTGGATTTGGGCATCCAGTAGCAAAAATTGTTTTCGATTTAGGAAAAGTAGGCCTTAGTTTTGCTGTTCCGATTTTGGCAGCTTATATTGCTTTTTCACTTGTGGGTAGACAAGGATTGCTGCCAGGATTTGTGGTTGGAGCAATATCGAGCGGTACATTAAGTGGATCATATGGATTTTTAAAAAATGCAATTGCTAGCTCTGGTGTTGCAGATCCTGATAAATTCTTAGGAACTGGATCAGGATTTATTGGTGGAATTTTTGGTGCATTCTTTGCTGCTGCAATGGTAATTGTGTTTTCAAAATATATTTTTGGAAAATTACCAAAATCATTGCAAGGAATTAAAAACATTTTATTTATTCCGCTTTTCGGGACATTAACAATTGCTGTTTTATTTTGAATAGTTAATATTGCTTTAATTTTTATTAATCTTGGATTAGTTTTATTCTTACAAATTTTTGAAAATAGAAGAGAATTAGCTTGAATACTCGGTTTAATTCTTGGTGCTATGATGGCAATTGACCTTGGTGGACCAATTAATAAAGCGGCTTATATCTTTGGTACCTTAACTATCGCAAATGGTCATTCAACTATTTCGATGGCGGCTGTTATGGCTTCTGGTATGGTGCCTCCACTAGGAATTTCATTATCAATGTTTATTAATAAAAAATTATGAACCAATGAAGAACTTGAATCAGGAAAATACTCAAATATTTTATTTGGTCTATCATTCATTTCGGAAGGAGCAATTCCATATACAGGTAGAAACCCAAAAGTATTAGTTCCTTCAAACATTATAGGTGGGGCTGTTGCAGGGATTGTCTCTGCTGCATTAGGAGTTAATATTATTGCTCCCCATGGTGGAATATTTGTTAGCTTTTTAGCTAGAACTGACTTATTTAATGACTTTGCACTTAGCGCTGGTTTAGGAATAGTATTTTGAATTTTAGCAATTATTATTGGGGCTATTACACAAGCAGGGGCAATTATATTGTTTAGTCACTTAAATAAAAAATATCCAAATTGAACAAAAATATTTATTAAAAAGAAAAGAGCATAATGATTTATACTTTAACATTATCTCCCTCTGTTGATTTATTAATAAAGTCAGATGATTTTGAATTAGAAAAAGTAAATAGATATCATGATTTTGAAATTCTTCCTGGTGGAAAAGGATTAAATGCTTCAATAGTATTAAAAAGACATAACTTTGATAATGTTGGAATTTCATTATTTGATTCAAACACTTTCTTAACTTTTACTAAACTTTTTAATGATGAAAAAGTTAATATTCATAACATTAATGCATCATCAAAAACTAGAATAAACATAAAATATTATGGAAATAAAGAAAGTTTTGAGCTTAACGGACCTAAAACTATTTTAAATGATCAAATTAAGTCAAAAATTATAAATAAACTTAAAAACTTAGTATCAGATGATATTGTTTTTATAATGGGAATTAGTGACGAACTTTTTTTAAAGGAAATTCTTTTATTATTAAATCAAAATAATGTCAAATTCATTTTAGATATCGACACTCCTAACCTTAAAGATTTTCTAGTTTTTGAGCCTTTTTTGATTAAACCCAATCTAGATGAATTGAAAAAGAATTTTAATTTTAGTATTAATAATGAAAAAGAACTTATCAATTGTATGAAAACTCTTCAAAATTTTGGAGCAAAAAACATAATCGTATCTATGGATAAAAATGGTTCATATTTATTAACAGAATCAAACAAATTATATAAAGCTTCAATTCTCAAAAAAGTTGATGTTATTTCTGCTACCGCTGCTGGTGATACTATGGTTTCCATATTTGCTGCTAATTATTTAAAAACAAATAATGCTGCTGAATCATTAAAACTAGCTAGTTCAGCAGCCGCTGGTACAGTTAATTCACGTTGATTAGGAGATTCATTAAAAACTAAAAAGTTTTTAAGTTATATTAATGTTGAAGAATTATAAAAAATAATTAAATCTCAAAAAGGCGCTTAATTAATAAGCGTCTTTTTGAGATTCATAAATTTAAATAGTTTTATAAAGATTCAAAAAAATGTATAATAGTTAATTATGAATAGTTTAAGATTTAATTTTCAAAAAGAAAAAACTAAAAAAATTAATTTATTTTGAGGTTCTGTATTAGGAATTTTCACAATTGGAATTTTAGGTTTTTTTGTAGCGATGTTTGGGTTTTTACATTTATTAAATAATGTAATTGAAATATCAACATTTGCAAAAAGGTTGTTATTTATTCCTGCTGCAATTGGGATTATTATAATTTCAATAACAAGAAGACCGCCAGGACAAAGAACAAATATAATAACGTCTATCTTCTTATTTATTTTAAATATAGCAATATGGTCATTTTTTTCAGCACTTATCGTTGATATCATAGTGTCATCTGCAATTAATGATTTTGATAGTAAAAGTTTATTATTTTCAGCATTAATTCCACTAATTATTATGGGTATTTGTGCTGCATTATCATTTTTAAATGTTTTTACTGTTGCTAGATTAAGTGTTTTAATTTCAGTTTTATTTATTGCATCTATAATTACATTTTTAGTAGCTTTTTTTGTATATAGAGCTTACTTTTGATTATTAGTTATTGAAGTGGTTCTTTTTAGCGTGGTTACTATCTGAAACTTTAAAATGTTCAATACTGAATTACAAAACTTTAATTTAGATGATAATAGTGAAATATTGAAAAAGAGTATATTTTATGGATTAGAATTTTTAATTTCATATTTTAATCTCTTTATCATTATGCTAAGACTAATATCATTCACAAGAGATTAAATCCTTCCAACTTCAAAATAAACAAAAAGAAATCACTAGCAGAGTGAAACACTAGTGATTTTTTATAATAAATAAAAAAATATAATAAAATATAGAACTATTTTTAACAATATAATATAGGAAGATTATATATAAAATTAATATTATTTAAGATTGTTATTATATTATGAAAGTAAAAATTTAATGAATGAAAGCTAGACAGTTTAAGTATAAAAAAGATGTGTAAGAAGAAGGAGAGAAAAATAAATTATACATTTTGAAAACTATTATATTGCTTTCACACAAAAAGCCCTATTTTCAAGGACTTTATTATATGAATTTTAATGAACACGACATTTATACAAATAAATGGTAATTATTAATTTAATTATGAATATAGTCAAACAATTTCATAAAATAATAACAAATAAGATCAAATATATTTTTGATATATATTTGTAAAAGTAAATAAGAGATAGATTATTAAGGGGATTAATAAAAATCTCTAAGGATATAAATAAAATAAAAATGTTTAAAAAATAAAATTAAAAAAGTGGTGCGCGAAGAGGGACTCGAACCCTCATGCTGTTTAAAGCACTAGAGCCTAAATCTAGCGTGTCTGCCAATTTCACCATTCGCGCTAGTTGATAATTTGTGTGTGTCCGCATTAAAAAAGGCACACAATATGGTGCCGTCTATAGGACTCGAACCTACGACCTACTGATTACAAGTCAGTTGCTCTACCAACTGAGCTAAGACGGCATATGGTGGAAGATAAGGGACTCGAACCCATGACATTCGCCTTGTAAGGGCGACGCTCTCCCAACTGAGCTAATCTTCCAAAAATGGCAGTCTGTACGGGGATCGAACCCGTGCATGCATGGATGAAAACCATGTGTGTTAACCGCTTCACCAACAGACCAAATATAATGGCGCCGATTATTGGGATCGAACCAACGACCAACTGGTTAACAGCCAGCTGCTCTACCGCTGAGCTAAATCGGCAATTTCTATTATGTGCCTATATATTATAGCACCTTTTTATAATATCAAAATATTTTTTGAGATATTTAGTTTCTGTGTGTTTTCGTCTTTTTTAGATCTAAGAAAATTATAGCATTAAATAAAATTAACAATAATAAATTTTAAAAAAATAAACTCTAACGCAAGCGGAGTCTATTCTTTATTTGGCAGCAATTCATTTCAATCAGCTATTAAATTTTTTATATTATTAAAAATGATTTTATCTTTATCAATCTTTAATGCTAAAAATGAATATATTATATCAGCAACCATTAATGCAGATACTTTTGAACCTAAGGTACCTATACGGTAATTTTGATTAATGCTATCAATAATCAAAACATTATTAGGATTATACTTTTTCATTTTTTCATTTTTAGTTCAAATAGAATATTTTATTTGATTGTCTTCTAAATAATTTAAAATCTTTTTAACTTCTAATGTTTGACATGATTTAGAAATAATAGTTATATGCATTTTAGGTTTAATTATTTGAGCAAATGAGAAGAATTCATGTAAATCATCAAGAAAAATAGCATTAAATCCTATTTTTCTAAGATTATATGCAAAATACTTTGCTACAAGTCCTGACTCCCCAATTCCAAAAATAATATTAACTTTTCTATATTTTAATAGTGTTTCAATATAAATATTTAACTCTGGATTATGCTTTATCCATTCTATAGTTTTTTCAATTGCGAATAAATAGTGTGATCTAATATTTGAAATAGTGTCATCTAAAGTTAAGTTTGTCCCTTCGATAATGTTCAATTCATAATCTTTTTTATGTTGGTATCTTGTAGAAACATATAATTGTAACTCATTAAATGTGCTAAAGTCTAAAGAACGAGAAAACCTAGAAATGGAAGCCTGACCTATTTTCAATTTTTTAGCTAATGAAATTGTATTGTGAGCAAGAAATTCCTGGGGCTCGTTTTCAATTAATTCAAGAATTTTTCAATTAATTGTCCCTTTTTTAGGGGATTTTTTAAATTTATTTAGCAATGATGTTTCTATAATTGGGGAGTTTGTTTTCATAATTAAAATTTTATTGCTTTTTTTTTTTTTTTTTTAGGAAAAAGAAAAAATAAAGTCAATAAAATATCTTTTTTTCATAAAAATCATACTTTTTTCATATTTTTTCATTAATTTATTTTGTCTAGGACAAAATAAATTAAAAATATGCGCAGTTCTAAAATTGCACATATTTTAAAATTCTGATTAATTTAAATTTCAGCAATATATGATAAATTCTTTTCAATTATAGTTCAATCTTTACTTTTGATAAGTTCATCAAACATTCTCTGGATAAAACTTTGCGTTGGCATTAGAATTCTTGAAAAAACTAATGAATCATTGTCTTTGAGTCTTATTGGGTCCGAATTTAATCTAATATTATCTTTAATATATTTATAAAATTGTTTTAAAATTTCTTTATGGCGATATTCTATACTTTTATAAGTATAAAAGTTTCTTCTAAATTTAGCTATAACTTCTTCTTGTATCTTAATAACTACTGAATTATCTGTTTGATGAAAAAAGTCCTTACTTAAAATTATATCAGTCTCAACATTTGATAAAGAAATATAAAAGTAAATAAAATTTATAATACTATCAAGTGAATATTTTTCTTTAAATTCATATCCTAATGTTTTTAAAAACATCAGGAAAAAAACATATAAAAAACGCTTGTTAGATTTAATCAACTTTGGTGATTGCAACATTTTAATCATAAATGAACCTATAAATTCAACAATTGTTTTAACATCACAATAATGAATATAATTTTTCGCTAAATCAATATAAGAATTATTATTATCAAGGTATGTAAAATCATATTTATGTGAATAAGGAAATTTTAATAAGCGCATTTGCTTTATAGTTAATTTAATTAAATTTTCTAAGTAATGAAATACATCTTTATAATCTTTCTCTATTCAAATACACTTATTAATTAAAACTGTATCATCAGAGTATTCCTTACTTATATGATCTAATTCCTGTGATAAAATTTCCTTAAAATCATCATCTTCAAAAATATAATAATGAATCTCTTTTTTCATTTTTCTACTTCACTATCAAATTTTTACTCTTTTTTTGGGGTCTAAGTACATTTTATCTTCAGGTTGAATATCGTATGTTTGAGCGAATAATTCACTATTTGATAACACTACATTCGCTCTTATTTTTGTAGGTGAATGAACATCTGTTTCAAGTAACCTTTTTGCTGCACCTTCTTTGTATTTTGAACGTCAAATTGTCGCTCAAGATTCAAAAAATGACTTAGCATCAAAATCAGATTCTAATTTAGCAGCTTCAAGCGCACACTCAAATCCGCCTAGATCAGCAATATTTTCAGAAACAGTTAATTTTCCATTAACTTTTCCAAATTCAGTTTCCTTGCCATCAAATAATTCAATTGCCTTTTTTGTTCTTAATTCAAATTCTTTACGATCTGAATCAGTTCATCAATTATTTAGTGACCCTTTTTCATCGAATTGAGCACCGTTATTATCAAATCCATGTGAAATTTCATGCGCTATAACAGCACCGATCCCGCCGTAGTTAGCAGATGAAACTCTATCTAATTGATAAAAAGGTCAAGCTAAAATTGCTGCAGGGAATACGATTTGATTTTTATTTGGATTATAATAAGCGTTTATAGTTGCAGGTGACATTCCTCAAAATCTACGATCTTCATCTTTAAGATATAAAGAAATTTTATATTCTGCAATAATTTTATTAAAATTAGATGCATTTTCAAATAAAGTTCCACCTTGTTCATATGTTTTTACCTTGAAATTAGTATAGTAAGGTCTAATAACTTCCGGAAATCCTACCATAACTTCAATACTTGATAATTTTGTAATTGCTTTTTGAATTGTTGTTTGAGATAATCAAGTGTTTTGATGTAATCTATTTTTATAAATTTGAATCATATTAGCTACCATATGTTCAACATCTTGTTTTGCTTTTTTACCAAAAAATTCATTTGCATAATACATTCCTAATGGCATTCCAAAAAATACATTAGTCATATCAAATGCATAATCTTCTAAACTACGTGAACGGTCTATTGAATATAAAACTTTTTTAAATTCATTAGCTTTAATTCTTATTTCCTCGCTCAACATTGAAGTTGTACCAAGAAGATTTTTAATAAACATAAGTGCTTTATAACCTTCAAAATTTTCATCACTAAATATTTTGTCGAAGTTTGCAAAAAAGTTTGAATTAATTACTGATGCATTTGAAACATCTCTCTTTACAAAATCATTCAAAATTTTAGGAATATCAAATTTATGTGAAATTTTTTTAATTTCACTAATATCTTTTAAATTATATAAAGCCACATAATTAGCTCATTCAACTGAGCTTAATAAATAATCCTTATAAAGTTGATCAAATTCAATTGCTTGATTAATTAATTTTTCTGACTGTGTTTGAGTTTTTCCATAACTTAATAATAGGTCATTAACCATTTTCTTTCATGCTTCAATTAATTTAGAAGCTTCTTGATTTTGATATGTTTCTTTTGAAGGCAAAATGGATATTTCAGGGTTTGAAATTCAAATAATTCTTTTAGTATTATCAACAAAGTCTTCAAAAATATCAATTGATAAAGGTAAAGCTCCATATTGAATTCAAAAATCACGTCCTTTTGAAAAAAGTTCTTTAAATGATGAAATTTTTTCCAATGTATTAAGATATTTTTTGACTGGTTCTCAACCTAGCTCTGCTCTTTTTTGATCATCTAAAAGCATTGAATAATACTTTACATATTCATGTATTAATGGATCATTAGGAAGAGTTTTTGAGTACTTATATCAACCATTAATAGTATCTTTCAATAACTTCTCGAGTTTTATATCCATCTCAACAAATGAACCTATTTGAGAACGATCCTCAGGAATTTTAGCTTGTTTTAATCAGTCATGATTTATAGCATCATAATAATCATTTTTTAAATTCTTTTGCATATATTTCTCCTCTTATTTCTTTTGATCTATATTCGTTTTAAGAATTGATAAAAATGCTTCTTGCGGCACTTCTATACTTCCTAACTTTTTCATTCTTTTCTTGCCTTCTTTTTGTTTTTTAAGAAGTTTTTGTCGTCTAGTAACATCTCCACCATAAAGTTTGGCAGTAACATCTTTACGATAAGCTTTAATTGTTTCCCTTGCAATGATTTTTCCGCCAATTGTAGCTTGAACTGGTACTTCAAAGTTTTGTCTTGGAATAGCGTCTTTTAATTTAACACATAACTCTCTAGCATTTTCATAGGCTCTATCACGATGGGTAATCATTGAAAATGCATCAACTTTATCACCATTCAATAAAATATCAACTTTGACAAGATCACTTTCACGATATCCAATTCATTCATATTCAAATGAAGCATATCCCTTTGTTGAAGATTTCAAACGATCAAAGAAATCGAAAATTGTTTCAGCAAGCGGCAACTCATAAACAACTGAACTTCTCTTTGAATCGATCATCTCTAAGGATTTATAAATTCCCCTCTTATTTTGACAAAGCTCCATTACATTTCCGATATATTCATTTGGAATAAAGATATGAGCTTCTACATATGGTTCTTCAATTTTTTCGATATAAGTTCTATCTGGTAAAAGAGTTGGATTTGCAATCATTTGAATTTCATTATTTGTTAAATACACCTTATATTCAACACTTGGACTAGTTGCTATAATTCCAACTTTATATTCACGATCTAATCTTTCTTGAAGGATTTCCATATGTAATAAACCTAAAAATCCAACTCTAAAACCAAATCCTAAAGCTTTTGAAGTTTCTTGCTCTCATGTAATTGATGAATCACTCAAAGAAATTTTTTCCAAACTTTCTTTTAATTGAGCATAATCTCTAGTATCAACTGGATAAAATCCTGTAAATACAACAGGTTTCATCTTTTTATATCCAGGCAACGCTGTTGGAGTCGGGTTTTCAATTAATGTAATAGTATCACCTACATTAACTTCTTTTGCATCCCTAATAGCAGCTGAAACTCAACCAACTTCGCCAGCTTGTAGTGAATCTTTTTTTGTCTCATAAGGATTTCTAACTCCCAGATCAATTACATGATAAAAATTTCTCTCATCATTTCTTGACATAAATTTAAATTTATCACCAGTTTTTAATTGACCTTCAAAAATCCGAACTAACATAACAACACCACGATAAGGATCAAAATAACTATCAAAAATTAATGCTTTTAATGGTTTATTGTCATCAGCATCTATTGGGCTTGGAATATATTTAATTATTGCATCAAGTAAATTATCAACTCCAAATCCGGTTTTAGCAGAAACTAATACTGCATTATCAGTCGGAATTCCAATAACATCTTCAATTTCTTTTTTAACTTCTTCAACATTAGCACTAGGTAAATCAATTTTATTTATAACAGGAATTATTTTTAAATTATTTTCGAAAGCTAGATAAACATTAGCTAGTGTTTGGGCCTCAATCCCTTGTGTTGCATCTACGATTAATAATGCTCCTTCAGAAGCCGCTAATGACCGAGAAACTTCATAAGTAAAATCAACATGTCCTGGTGTATCGATTAAATGAAAAACATAGTCCTTATACTTAATTTGGACTGCATTTAATTTAATTGTAATACCTCGTTCTTTTTCAAGTTCCATTGAATCAAGAAATTGATCAGTAAGTTCGCGGTTAGGAACTGTATTTGTAATTTCCAAAATCCTATCTGCTAAGGTACTTTTCCCATGATCGATATGCGCAATAATTGAAAAATTTTTTATTTTTGATTTATCCATAATTGATTTATATTATATTAAAAAATATCTTTTTTATAAATGTTCGTTCATTAAAGTAAATGTGTGAAATAACCTAAATTTTTATACAGGGTAGTGGAAGAATTAAAATGATACAGGTTCGATAAAAATGATATAACTTATATATCATCAAGTATGAGACAGTTTTTGTTATGTTTTTAGTCCTAAAAAATAGGACTATTTTATTGAAAATTTTAAATATTTAAAATTGATATTTTTTATTAAAAGAGTTAACATAAGAGTTAGAAAACATAAAATATTTTCTTAAAATTTTTCTATATAAATTTTTAAAAATGGAATTTTTTTGTTTTTTTAATCTAGATTTCATTACGCTATAGCGGGCCTTATATTTTTTAATCTCCACGTTCTTAATTGCAATTAAGAGTCCTTTCTTCTTTAAAAAAGTAAGCAAAAACTTTTGTAAAAACACGTTGTGTTTTTGGCTATACATTCCTTTTATAAATAAAAATCTTATATTTTTAAATGCAAAAAAACCTTTGTATTTTTAAAAAATATTTTTTAAATTTCTTAGAAAATATTAAAATTTTTATGTATCAATTTTTATATATTCATTGATATTGATATAAAGTTTTTTAAGCGATAATAAAATTTTTAAAAGTGCTTTTTTCAATATTAATAGAATCTACATTTTTACTTGTAAGAAGTCTATTAAATTTAATCATATATTCTTGCATTGTTTTAAAAAATGAACCACTTTTTTTGTAAAGAAAAGCTAACTTTGTAACGGCAGGTA
The DNA here is from genome assembly GCF_900660545.1 of Mycoplasmopsis cynos. Taxonomy (NCBI): domain Bacteria; kingdom Bacillati; phylum Mycoplasmatota; order Mycoplasmoidales; family Metamycoplasmataceae; genus Mycoplasmopsis; species Mycoplasmopsis cynos. Next base: position 862,551 of record NZ_LR214986.1, read on the forward strand.
TTGAAATATAAAGCCCTCTTTTGAACGCTCACATTTCTGAAAAACTCAAATATTTTCCGCTTGGTTCTTTAGCAAAATATTTTTTTGCCGTTATATCTTACAACACCATTTAAAACTTTTTCTATTAATAACAAGATCAATGGCTCAATTGCCATTTTTCTTACCCTCTTGGTTAAAAACATTATGTTTTGAAATTAATTTATTATTTCTTGTATTGTAATAATCTCTAAAGCCATTAGAGTTTAGTCTTAAGTCATTTAAATTCTTTAAATTATTTTTATCAATATAAACTGGATATTTGTCTAATGCAGTTCTAAATGATCTTTCTATACGAGGTTTATGAGCAGGATTAGATGAACATTTTATTTCTATACCTTTTTCATTTAGAATTTTTTCAAACGCTGTTTGATTGTTTTCATTACCCCAAAATGTTCTTCTTTTATCTGAATAAATCATTTTAGGAAAACCATGTTTTTAAAAACCATTTCTAGTAATATTTGATAAGCTAATGTTGTTTCTTGTTCTTCAAATCAAACTGCTAATAAACAACCAGTAGCCGCATCGATAGCGCGATATAAATAAACAGGTTTTTCATCTTTAAGATATGGTTCAAATTGTGCATCAATTTCAACTATTTCTCCGTAACTTAAATTCTTTTTAAGATTTAAAGCTATATGTTTCTTTTCATTTTTAGCAACTTCATTTTTAAAATTTTTAAGAATTAGTGTTATCTCATCAGAAATTTTTTTCTTGATTCTCTTGCTATTTTTTTGCCTCTTCTGGTTGTGTGGATTGTATGAAGCCCTAATTGATTAAATCTTTGAATAAGTGTTTTATATGTCATCAAACTTTTTAATTCTTCACTTAAATATGAGTAATAAAATTCTTTAATTAAAAGTTGATTATTTATTTATTGTATATTCAAAATTTCTTTACATTTAGAAATATATTTCAGTTAAGCTATCACTTATATGTGATGCTTTTTTTGTGAATTTATTTTTATGAGAAATTTGAATTTTTTCTCTACTTCTTATTATCTTTTTATATCTTTTTATTGATGATACACATAGACCTGTTTTGATGCTTAATGTTCTTGCATTTTCATCGATATTTTCAGCAATCAATATAAAAAATCTCTCTCTATTTCTTTCAAAATTTGTTAATTTTTTTATTTATTTAAATTGAATAATATTTCCATATATAAGTTATATCACTTTTATCGAACCTGTATCATTTTAATTCTTCCATTACCACGTATAAAAATCTAGGTTATTTGCACAATTTTTGAATGAATTATTTAAAAACGATTATTTTTGAGTAAATATTTTATATTTTTTATATATGGAAATGATTACAGGAGAGAGAATATGAATTTAAAAAGAAAATTTCTATTAATTTGTGGCGGAATGTCTAGTGTTATCCTATTGCCATTAGCACTAGTTTCTACTAACCCAACAACAAATGATGGTACTGAAAATGGTGCAAATATAGCATTAGGCAAATCTACAGAACAAAATGATTTCGAAAACGGTACTGAGTTTAAGGGATCAAAAGCTGTTGACGGAGATTTTAACACAAGATGAGCAACTAATCAAAGCGATCCTTCAAATGGGGCTAAAACTTTAATAATTGATCTAAGGTCAGAACAAAAAGTTAGCTCATTTCAATTATTTTTAGAAAGAGATAATATTACAGGATTTAAACTTTTTGCTTCTAATCAAAAAGAAAATTTGGACAATGATGCAAATAAAGTTTTTGAATGAATTGAATCAAAACAAAATTTAAGAAGAACCATTTACTATGGTAATTTTACTTCAATTAAAGAAAATGTTAGATATGTAATGCTTAAAGTGACTAATTGAAGCGAGAGTGGTAGAACCATAAAACCTAACTTAAAATGAAAAAACATTTCTGTGAAAGAACTAGAATTATACACTGAACCTATGGACCTTCAAAACAACATTTATAATGTATTAGAAAAAATTCAAGATTGAAGACCAACAATTAATGCAGATGGTAATAAAATTACTTTACCTGAAGGAATTGATTCTTCTAGAATTGAAATTCATGCTGATTATGAACAAATAATAGATAGCAAAGGTAATGTTTTTAAACCCCTCACTTCCAAAACTGTTGAATTATTAGTTATCTATACAGATAAAAAGGGAAAAAAACATAAAGTGAAACCTGCTTCTAATTTGGAGGTTACTGGAAAATTTGTTCAACAAGAAAATAAAAACCCAAAACCAAAGGTAGCTGTTGAGATAGCGGAATGATATTCAAACTCAAATGAGAATCTTAAATTAAATAAAGACTTTAAAATTTTTGTTAAAGGTAAATTGGATGAAAAACTAAATAAAATGTTTAATGAATTAAAATTAGATTTTAAAGATATTTTTAATAAAGAAATAGAAATTAAATCTTTTGTTGATTCAGATACAACGAATGGAAATATAGTTTTTGACTTAACAGAAAACAAAATTCCAGGTTATGATGAAGAAACATATGAAATGATTATTGATAATAATGTGACAATTAAAGCAGCAAATAGAATCGGTGCTTTTTGATCTACAAGAACACTTTTACAAATGCTTAAAAGTAGCGAAAACTTTGAACTACCAAAAGGACAAATGAAAGATTACCCAAAATTTAAGAAGAGAGGGCTTTCATTTGATGTGGGAAGAAAAGCGGTCTCAATGGATATTTTAAAAGCTATTGTTAAAGAAATGTCATGGTATAAAATGAATGAACTGCAAGTTCACTTAAGTGACAATTTAATTTTCTTAGAGGATTATGTATCAGATAAAAAAGAAGATAAAGATATAGAGAGATCATTTGATGCATATTCAGGCTGAAGACTTGAATCTTCAAAATATAAAGAAGTAGATGGTAAAAAAGTATATCTACACAATGAAGATTACCACTATACAATTGATGAGTTCAAAAAATTTATGAATGATTCAAATGATTTAAGTGTTAATATTGTTCCAGAATTAGACTTTCCAGCTCATGCTCTATCAATTACAAAAATTTGAAAAGAATTTGCAGTTAAAAAATTTGGTACAAATGCTAATGGCAAAAGAACATTGGTTGATCATATTGATATCACAAATCCTGAGGCTGTTAAACTTATTAAAGAAATTTTGGATGATTATACAAATGAAGGAAAAATTTTTGATAAAAACTCTAGAACAACAGTGCATATAGGTTGTGATGAATTCTTTGATAACCCTGACGCATATTATGACTTCGCAAATGAAATGTTTAAATACTTTATCGATAAAGGAATTCAAGTTAGGTTATGGGGTAGTTTTACACATATAAGAAGTGCTTCTAAACATATAAAAGAAGAGTATAAAGATAAAGTGGAGATGAACATTTGAAGTCTAGGTTGAGCTGATCCTTCAGCAACATATGATGAAGGCTACAAATTAATTAACACTCTTGATAGTCCTACTTATATGGTTCCCAATGGAACAGGTTCGAGAGGTGCTTACAGAGATTTTTTAAATAACAAGAATATATACGATCATTATGAAGCGAATATAATGGGTAACTCAAATATTCCGTCCGGTTCACCTCAAATGTTAGGTGGTATGTACGCTATTTGAGGCGATTCTTTATTAGATGTAAGGGCTACTGGTGTTAGTGAATATGATTTATTTGAGAGATTCAAAGATGCACTACCATATTTTGCTACTAAAGTTTGAGGCGTCGGGTCTGATGGATTAGACTCTACATTTGAAGAATATAGAGATAATGTAATTACAAAAATTGGTAGTGCCCCAAATTCAAACCCTTCTCATAAAATTAAGTTAGAGAAAAATTCTTCTCACTATTTTAGTTATGATTTCAAGGGCTCTAGTGATAGCGAAAAACTTCTAGATAAAAAGGGAAAATTTGGAATTATGAATCTTTCTTCAGGAATGAGTACTTCTAACGAAGAAGGAATTAGTTCTCTAAAGGTTTTTGACAAAACAGCAAAAGCGGCCACAAATATTGATTTACTAGGCTTTAATAATAGAATTAAGTTTGTAATTAAAAGACAAAAAGTTTCTGATGTTCAAGAAGAAGAAGTTATTTTTAGTGCCGATACTCCATATGGTCAATTAGCAATAAAAGCAAGACAAAAAGGTTCTACTAAATTTGGTTTCAGCAGGGAGTTAATGGATTATACTTTTGATTATGAATTACCATATGACAAATGGGTTGAAATTGAATTAGTTAGTGAATTTGATAATGCAAAAAAGGTAGCAATTACTAAATTGTTTGTAAATGGAAAAGAAACAGGAGGAAAACCTGTTGGAACAAATGGTTCAAGATTAATAGATAAAAAAACTGGTGAATATAAAGTTGAACATACATTCACAAATTCTTCATCACTTTTCATTCCTTTGCAATATATTGGAGATGGTAAAAACACATTTAAAGGATACATAACTAATATTGAACATTCTCTTAATGAAGCAGACAAAAATAAATTTGAAAAAAGTGTATTAGAAAATATAGATTTTTCACTTAAGTTACTAAAAAATAATAATGTAACAGCAAGTGATATTTCAATCGAAGGTATTGATAAAAATAAGATAATGAGCGACATTCAATTAATTTCTAAGGATGATAAAAAACTAGTTGTTAAAGTCACTTTATCATATAAAAATGATCCAAATATTAGTATAGTCAAGAACAAAATAATAGATTTAGAAAATAAATCAGATAGTGTTGTTGAGCCACTAAAACCAAAAAATAACAAGAATAATAAGAAAACGAAAGAAGAGCCAAATTCAACAAATAAAGAAACGCCAAAAGATTCTTCCGATAAATTGTTAGAAAAAACAAATGATGACAAAAATACGTCAAAAATTGGAACATATATAGCTAGTGCTATAGCAGCAATGTTCGGTTCAATAGCCTTAGTGCTAGGAGTATTGTTATTTAAGAACAAAAACAAATAAGAAGAGCGCATATGCCTCTTTTTTTCTTTATTAAGTCGTAAATTATAAAAGTCATATGCAACTTAAGAATGCAAAGTCAAGTGCAACAGCTTTTTATGTACCCTTATATTTTTATTGCAAAAAAATAAAATTTAATCTTAAAAGTTTTCTATATAATATGATTTATGAAACAAAATTTTAAAACTAAACAACAATTGTCAATTTTCATAATGGGATTGTTTGTTCTTTTATCAACTATGTTTTTTGTTTTACTTAATGTTTTAAGAACAAGAATTAATGGTCTTCCAATTGATGAAAAGGATAACTTTTACATTAACTTTAGTGAAATATTTGACGTTTTTGTATACTTTTTATATTACACAACACTCTCAAACATATTTTTAGGTTTTGTAATGATGATTTTATCATTTAAATACAATTCTGAAAAAGTACTTAAATGGACTTTCAACGCAATAATTTTAATCACTATAACTTTTTTAGTATATTGAGCATTAATTTCGTGAACTCAAAAATGAAAGGATATTTCAAGATCAATTGGCTCAATAATAACTCGTTGTATCAATCCAATATTAGGATTTATTTGTTTATTTATTGTTAGAAAAAAAGTGAGATTTTGCATAAAAAGTGTTTTACTTTGTTCTATTCTTGTTATTTCATATTTCTTATTTGCATTTATTGTATATTTCGCAACTGGGGCAAATGAAAACTTTAAAAATGGAGCAATAATTTATAAATTCCTTCATTTCTATCGTCCTTTCTATGTCAAAAATGGACAATTAGCGATAATTATTCCACTTGATATTATTATCTTTTTAATTGGACTTTTTGTACCTATTGCAATTGGTTATTTTTGAAAATTTGTTTACAGAATTCAAAATGCTAAATGCAAAAAACAATAAACAATAATATTTAAATTTTAATTGTTATATGCATAATTGAAAATGCATATAACTTTTTAAACAAACAAACAAAAAAAAAAAAAAAAAAAAGATCAATAATATGCTATGAAAAATTCATAATCATTTTTCAGTGGATGTGTTATTTAGCAACTTAAATTACTATGTTAAACCTTAAGAAAATACCAAAAAATGAGCAACTTTTTATTAAGAAATGAAAAAGGGGATAACTAAATGTAAAAAACAACAACCATTATTTTATTAATGATCATTGTTTCATCAACAAAATTCAAGCTGTCATTCGATTTTGCATTTTGAATATTAGAACAAAATCCGAATTCTCTCACTTTGTTCTCTCCTACAACGCGTTATTAAATCACCCCGAACAAATCTAATATACCTATAACAATAAGGAAAAACACCCCGAAGGTAATAAATTTTCATATCCATCTCATATATAATCCTTTCTATTAAAATTAATTTTAACACAAGAACAAAAATATTTATAAATTATGAAAACATATGTAACTTAAGGATAAATACAGCTTTCTTTTTTTCATGTATTCCATAATAAAATTATTTTTTTAAAAAGGGGCGCCATTAAATTATTTAAAAAGTATATATAATCACTATAAAATATCAGAAAGTATTAAAAATATAATTATATATTACATTAATTTACAAACCAAAATTATATGATGCAAAATGTTAATGAGTATAGAACATAATTTCATATAATTAAGATAATAAGTAACAATTGGTGATCGCCTAGCTTTATATTTTTTAATTTCCTCACTCTTAACCGCTATTAAAAACCATTGCCTTTTTAAAGATGTAAGTAAAAACTTACAAAAACACCTTGCTCCCTTGATTTTCTTATATATCCTTTTTGAAATAAAAACTTTAGTAAGATTTAAATAATATTTTTTACTAATAAGTTGCACATGACTTTTGGAATATATAAAAATATTTTCTTGATTATTTTAAGAAATATGATATACTAACTTTGATGCTTGCTTATGCAAGACTGTGTATTATTTAAAATATACTTCTTGAGCCAAAATATATAATGCTCCTTTCACTTGAATAATACTAAAATAAAATTTCCACTAAATGTGGAAATTTTCATATCTTTGATATAATAAATTATATGAAAAATAATAGCAATATTGATAAGAAAACAATATCATATAAAGAAATAGCTGAACAAGCTCAAACATCTATTTCTACAATTAGTAGATATTATAATAATGGATATGTTTCAAACAAAACACGAGAAAAAATATTAGAAGTTGTAACAAAAAATGAATATTTTCCAAATCATGGGGCTAGATTAATAAGAGGTAAAGATAATTCTATTTTTGTTATTATGCCAGTTTGAGCACAAAATTTATATAATTCAATCATAGGCGGTATTATCACTTCATCATCAAAATCTGGTAGAAGAGTTAATACTACATATTCAAACAGTAATACTGTTGATTATATTGAAACTATAAGATATGCATTATCATGAAGACCATTAGCGATTGTAGTTTTTGTGCCTCAATACGACAAAGACTTATTTGATTTTTTAAGAAAAGTAAGTGATACTACAATTGTGGTATATGGACACAAAATTCACGGTCTTAATTGAATTAAACCTGATTTAAAACAAGGATTTTATGAGTTAGTCCATAAATTTATCGAACCTCAATCTGTAAAGGTTGCATTTATAGTTGACACTAAACTTAGTGATAGTCAAAGAACTGAACGAATAGCAGGTTTTGAGACTGCTTGTCGTGAACTTAATGTTGAAAGCGTTATTATTCCACTTGAAAGTAAAAAAGACTTACATGCCCTAGTAGAATTAAATAAAAATCTTAAAATGCTCGGAATTAGAAACCTTGTTTGTTCAACACATGAAACATATGTTTCAATTACTACAACATTAGGTACTAAGGAATTTAATGTTACTGATATTGGATATCAATCAATTTATGATAATATCAAAAACTATAAAGCTAAAATCTTTATTGATTACCCAAAAATTGGTATGTTAATAGATAAAATGATCACAAGTATTAAAGAAACTGGTGATCCACAAGAAAAAACTATTAATACTTTAATTATTTCAACAGACAAAAACTAGCCATAATTGGTTAGTTTTTGTATTATAATTATTAAAGTCAAAATAAGGAGATATATGAATAAAAGTTTTAGGAAAAAATATGATTTTTTACTCAGTAATCTTACGAACATTGTATGAAATACTGAACTAAAAAAAGATAATACTAGCACTATATATAAAAATGCTTATCATTTGGTTAGAAATTTGTATCTATTATTAATTAGTTTAACATGTTTAATATCACTATTAACATTATTTAAACCAGGACCATCCATAGCTAATGCATGATATATTTTTATCTCTATTTTACAGATATTTTCATTTTTCTTTTTTGCTATTGATTATATATTACATCTGATAACATACAATAAGTTTTTAGAATCTAAAAGATTGTATTTAAATCACCATCAAACAATTTTTAAATATGTCTTTTCATTTAGGGGAATTATTTTATTTTTATGTGTGTTAAGCTCAATACATGTTATTTCAAACATCGGAGCAATTGATCCAAGCGTCTCAAAAGTATTTGATACATTCAAATTTTTAAACATAGCTAGAATAATACGCTTTTTTGCTATTTTATCAATTTTTACACCGTTTAAACTAATTTATGGTGTGTTCGAAAAGCAAAAAAAAGTTTTATTCAATGTGTTGATTATTTCTATTTTCTTAATAATAATTTTTGCTTTATTGATTTGAAACTCAGAAACTACTCATTTATATGAAGTTCAAGATAATTTCTTGGCATCAAATAAAATCAAAAGGGGTTGAATTAGTATTTATGAATCATACATTAATAATCATATTGAAAATCTAAAAAAAGATGAAATAATTAATTGATTAGGTTCACACAACATCAATCAAGATAACCTTGATTTAGTTAAATCTAAGTATAAAGAATTTCAAAATCTATCTAATGGTTATGTAACTTCTTTTATAGATTCACTATATTTTTCAACTATTACATTAACTACTATAGGTTATGGTGATTTTACACCACATGCTCAAATTAGTAAAGTAATTGTTTCATTAAATAGTTTATTAGCAATTGCAATTGTTGCTATTCCATCAGGGGTTGTTGCTAGTGAATTCTTATTATTAACTCAACAAAAACTAAAAAAAGAAGAACAAGAACGTAAAAAAGACGATTCATTGTCGGCATCATCAAAAACAAAAACAATCTCAAACAGTGAAAGTCCAAACTTTATTAAGCAAAAAAATAAAACTCAAACAATTATGATTGATCAAAATCAAATAGATAATAATCAAAATCTTCAAATTTTAGAAACTAAAAAACTACCTAAAAAAATAAACTCAAAACAAACAAGAAAAAATTTAAAGGAAGTAGCTAAAAATGATTAAAATCGGTTCACATATTTCATTTAAAAAACCAGGATACTTAGTCGAAGCGGCAAAAGAATCGTTAAATAATAATGCAAACACAATGATGATATATTTAGGAGCTCCGCAAAGCACAACTAGAGTTCCGGTTGAAAATTATCGCCTCAATGAATATTTAGATGAATATGCTAAATATATTCCTCAAGAAGATATTATTATTCATGCTCCATATGTAATTAATCCAGCAAATCCAGATAAAGCCCTTTATTCAAATGATTTTTTAATCAAGGAAATTAAAAGAATGAATCATATTGGCGCTAAATATTTAGTGCTTCATCCAGGCGCTTATACAACCCATGAAACACAAGAAGCATTAGATCAATTAATAGATAGTTTAAAATACATTTTAGAAAACACTCAAGATGTAGTTATTTGTCTTGAAACAATGAGCGGTAAAGGAACAGAAATAGGAATTAATTTTGAGCAAATTCGTTTCTTGCTTGATTGAGTAAATTCTCCTAGGTTAAAGGTTTGTCTAGATACTTGTCATCTTTGAGATGCTGGTTATGATTTACAAAATTATGAAGAATTTAAAACAGAATTAAATAAATATAACTTACTTGATGAAATTAAAGTAATTCATCTAAATGACTCTAAACATGAAATTTTCTCTAAAAAAGACCGTCATGCAAATATTGGAAAAGGAACAATCGGTTTAAAAACATTAAAAAAATTTGTTCATGATCCTGATTTTGATAATATTCCAATAATATTAGAAACACCATGAGTAAATGATGAACCTATCTATAAACAAGAAATTCAAATGTTACTTGATTCTAATGACTAGTTTCTAAAATAAAAATTAATATGATAGATTATAATATAAAAAGTATTCAAAATTTTGATCTAAAAAATACGGTGCTGTAGGATATTTTGTGTATTTTTTTCTTACCAACATAAGTTGCTAGAAATAAAGAATAACAACACAAATAGAATAAAATTATAGCAAAAAACAAACACATTATATGGTCTAAATATAGAGCTGCCCTATTTTAATGAATGTGTTTGTTTTTTTATTATTCTTCAAATAATATTTTAAAGTTGATTTTTAATTGTGAAGTAAACAACTTTCATAAGAGATTCTCCTGCTAAAAAATGTTTTATTTTTAAAAATTTTTCTGATATTTATATCCAGATTTCAAACCATATTTGTAATATAAATTAATTTTCTAATTTCCTTTAAAAAATTAAAAAAAGTGAATAAATCATAAGAATTTTTTTCTGCCTTCATTTTTAGACTAAAAACATTAGAAAAGCCGCATGTAAAATTATGCGGTTTTTCTAGATTGTATTGATAAATTTTAATATATAAAATTATTTAACTTTGAGAAATTTTATTGTTTAAGTGCATCTAATTCTGCTTTTTTTTGATTTGCGAGTTGGATTTTTTGATTAAGGGTTTCTTGAGTCTTTTCTTGCTTTTCTTGAGCTTGTTTTTGCTTTTGTTTAGCATCCTCTAAGTCTTTTCTTGCTTTTTGTAAATCAGCTTCTTTTTGTTTAAGTTCATTACCTTTTTGTTGATATCTAACAAATAATTCAGTTAATTTACTTTCCAATTCACTAGTATGAGTATTTAAACGCTTCTTTTCTTCTTTAATTTTTTCTAACCTATCTTGTTCTTGTTTTAGAATTTTTTCCTTTTCTTCAACATTCATTTTTTGTGCTTTAGCACTATCAAGATCTTTTTGAGCATTATTAACTTCTTCTATTTTTTTATTTTCCTCATCTGTTTTTGTTTTAGAATTTTTTTCAGCTTGCTCCAAATCCTTTTCAGCCTTTTTCTTTTGCTCTTCAGCTTCTTGTTTTTCCTTTTCAATCTTTTGTTTTTCTTCTGTTTTAGTGGCTAAATCTGTTGTTTTTTGTTCTACTTCTTTTATAGCACTTTGCAATTCTTGTTTAGCTAAATTATTAGCATTTTCTGCATTTGATTGTTCTTCTTGGGCTTCACTATATTCATTAGTTTTTTTAGTAATTGCTTCTTGCTTTGCTTTTTCGGTTGAATTATCTTTATTATGACTTTCTTTTGGAGTTGATAAAGGTGGTTTTGGTTTGCTAGGTGTATCATTATTATGAGACATTGAAGAATCTTGATTATTACCAGCATCATGCGACTTATCAGGTTGTTTTGGCGGAAGAGGGTGTGAACCCTTGTTTGCATCATTTGAAGAATTATCATTAGATGGAGGTGTCTCATTAGCAGCGCCACTATTATTATTTTCACTTGTTACTGGTGGTTTTGACATATCATTACTTATATTATTTCCATCTTTATTATTATTATTTGTCGGTGGAATCGGTGTTTCTTTTTTACCTTGATCTTTTTTATTATCACTTTCATCTGGAGTTGATAAAGGTGGATTTGGTTTGTTAGATGAATCACTTTTATTTGATTCTCCACATGAGATTAATGAACCAAATAATGTTACTGATGAAATAACTCCTAATGCACTAAAAACTTTTTTTCATTTACACATATTTCTCCTATCATTTAATCAAATATATTATGCATTTTATATTCATACAATAAAACTTAAACATAAACGATTTGCTTTTATTATGATATATATAATATTATATATAAAAATATTTTATTTAATGCCTTTAATTTTTATTGCTAATTGCTAATTATTTTAAATAAATATAAATTTCATTTTTAAAATGCCGATTATTTAACATAATTCGGCATTTTAAAAATAATTTAAATAATTTATTAACTCATTTTCTTGGTTGATTCTGCTTTGATTTTGTCTAGTTCAGTTTTAATTTGATCAAGACTATCAGCTTTTAAATCGTTTATTTTCTTTTTCAATTTCGCTTCTTTACCATTAGCATTTTTAATAATATCTTTCACTTTTGTAACAACTTCTTTTATTTTAGCAATAATATCATCAACTTCTGTTATAGTAGTTGCTTTCATTATAAATGACTTTATTTTCTCAATTAATTCAGTAGGTTTTTTATCCATACCATCTAAAATTTTATCCGCGTTTAGGTCAGCGGCTTTTTTTGCAACTAAAATAATAGTTTCGACCATTTTATTTATTTTTTCTTGTAATTGATCAACATTTAAACCATGAGTAGTTTTCTTATCTGCTTGAATTGCATCAATTCCTGATTTTTTAATAAATTCTTCTCTTTTTTCTTGCGGAATAATTCCATATTTATTAACTTTTGCTTCAAAACCTTTCGGTCTAATTGTTTCATAAATTTGTCAAATCAATTCTTCTTCGGTGTATTTTTTCTCAGGGTCATTACTAAACAATTTTGATAAACGGTTATTTAACCCATTTTTTTTATCCTCAGGGAAGCTGGCATCTAATTTAAAACCTATTTCTAAAATCTTACTATATTTTTCAATTTTTGAGCTATATTCAATAAATGTCTTTTTTAACTCATCTAATTGTTTTAACTTTTCTTCATCTGCAACATTTTGATCTTTAATTTCAGTAACTTTTGATTTTAAATAGGTCTTTGTTTCATTAGAGGATTCAATATTTGCTGGATACTTAAATTTTTCATCAACATATTTTGTTAATTCCATTGATTTTGCTTCAACTGTAACTTTCGGAGTCATTTCATTACTATTTTCACCGTTATTATTTTGTTTTCCACCTTCATTTTTTTTATCTTTTTCTGGTTCTTTTTTCATTCCTTCACCTGGTTTATCTTTTTTATCAGTTTCATTAGTATTTCCTGAGTTTTCATTTGATGAACCATCACCTTGTTGAGGTGTTTTTTCTGGTGTTTTAGGTGCTTCTGGAGTAGGATTTCCAGGTGTATTTTCTCCATCTTTTGGTTTTGATGAATTTCCTTGATTATTGTTTTGATCTATTCCTTCTGTACTAGAATCACTTGGTTTAGGTTTTTTATTAGCACAAGCTACCACACTAGCACCAACTAAAGTTGAAATTGATAATAATCCAAGACCACTAAAAATTTTCTTGTATTTACTCATTATTCTCCTTAATACTTAAAATGTTAAAAATACTTAATAATAGATTTAATAATTAGTTTTGTATGTAGTACGAGAAAATTTTAGTGGTCAATCATTATAAAAATTTATCAATTTACTTTCCAAAACGAACAAGTTCCTTTTTTTTTTTTTTTTTTAGCAAAGTGTGATATAATGTTGAATTTAACTTATTTAACTATAATTAAACATTTGAAGTTAGAATTGAACTTTATATTTTTATTAATTTATTTTATTATGATATATTAGTGATTTTGAAAAATAGCATATTTAAATAAAAAAGTCATATTCAACCTATATGACTTTTTTAAAATTATTGTTGTGAATTTGGTTTTGCTGTCATAGTTTTTGAATTAGGTTGTGTATTAGCATCAGAATTTTTCTTAGATTTTTCTTTTGCTTTTTTAACTAATTCAACCATTTTTTCTATTTTTTGTTTTAATTGATCAATAGTTATACCAGGTTTTAATTTCATTGAAACAGGAATTTGTTTAACTTCTTTATTTTCAATATATTCCTTTTGTTTCAAACTATCTTTTTCAATTTCTTTAATTTTAGCAACAAATCCTTGTTGTCTAACAGTCTCGTAAATTTGCCAAATTAATTCACCTTCTGTATAATTAGCATTATGGTCATCGCCATATAATCTGGCTAAACGAGCATTTAATCCTTTTTTATTTTTTTCTGGGAACTTTTCAAATAAACCAAAACCTAATTTCAAAATTTCATTATATTTTTTAACTTTTTCCTCTAAATCACTTGGTATGGTTCCTTTTATTTGTTCAATAGTTGTTAATGAATTTAATTTGGATTTTAAATAATCTTTCGCTAATGGAATATCATTTTTTTCTGAATTAGGATAAGGTAAGGAATCTATTTTCGAAATAGTTTTATCTAATTCTTCTTTAATTTGAATAAGTTTTTTATTTAAATCGCTTAATTCTTCAAGTTTTTTATCCTCAGTTGTACCTGATTTTTTACTAATAGTTTTAATTTCATTTTTTAAAGTTTCCTTAGCAGGTGCATCTTTTTGAGGATAAGGGAGTTTTTCTACACTTAACAATAATTCCATCGATTTTGCTTCAACAGTAACTTTCGGTGTCATTTCATTATTATTTTCGTGATTTGAATTATTCATGCCTGCTTCACCTTTATTTTGATCTTGTGTATTACCTTTTGAGTCATTACTTTGACCAGTATTACCATTTTGTTCTGGAGTAGGTGCGCTAGGTGCATCTGGCGCAGGAGTGCCTTCTTTTGGAGTCTCAGGTTTTTCTTGATTATTATGATCTGTTCCTGGTGCAGGATTTTGTGGCATTTCAGGTTTTCCTTGTTCTGGTGTAGTTGAATTTCCTTGATTATTATTTTGATCTATTGCTTCTGTGTTAGAATCTTTTGGACTAGGGTTTTTAGCACAAGCAACAACACTAGCACCAATTAATGTTGAAATTGATAATAATCCAAGACCACTAAAAATTTTCTTGTATTTACTCATTATTCTCCTTAATACTTAAAAATTGTTAAAAATACTTAATATAGATTTAATAATTAGTTGTGTATGTAGTACGAGAAAATTTTAGTGATCAATCATTATAAAACTTATCAATTTATCATCGCAAAACGAACAAGTTCCTTTTTTTTTTTTTTTTAACAAAATGTAATAAAATAAGAAAATTTAACTTTAAGATCTATAAATAAGACTAATAAGTTTTAAATATTATTAAGATTTATTTTTAATATATTATTTAATTAATAAGAAAATAGTAATATTTTTCATAAAACTTAGTTATATTTAAAAGCCGCATTAGCAATGCGACTTTTAAATATAGTATTTTATTGATTATGATTTTTTCATTTCTTTTTGGGCATTTGCATACTCTGTTTTTAATTTATTAATATTTTCTTCTAATCACTTCATATCTTTTTTATGAGTGAATCTATTACTTTTAGCATTTTTATGATTTGACGCTTTCCCATCAGGTAATACTTCGACTTTTTTATTTAAATAAT
The DNA here is from genome assembly GCF_900660545.1 of Mycoplasmopsis cynos. Taxonomy (NCBI): domain Bacteria; kingdom Bacillati; phylum Mycoplasmatota; order Mycoplasmoidales; family Metamycoplasmataceae; genus Mycoplasmopsis; species Mycoplasmopsis cynos. The sequence goes on from NZ_LR214986.1 coordinate 877,893, forward strand.
TTTCTTTCATATTTTCATCTAAATTATTCAATGCAAATATTTTAGTTTTATAAGCATTTTGTCTTATTGTTTCATAAATATTTCAAATTAAAACAGCTTCTGAATGATCTAATATATATTCATCAGTTTTATCTTTTATATCTTCATCATAAAAATTAAGTAATCTTCCGTTTAAACCTGGTTGATTTTTATAATCACCTCAAAATTTATCATTAATAATCTCTTTGTATTTATTGAACTTTGCTTTATATTTTTCTGTCACAACATTCATAACATCTTCAGCTGTTTCGAGGGTATTTAATTTTGATTTAAAATAAACTTGAGCTAGCTTTTGGTAAGCATCCTTATTTTTGTTAGGATCAATATTTTTTGGTTTTGATTTTTGATTAAGCTTACTGAAATCAAATAATTCATTAATTTCTTTATTTTTTGATTCTAACGCTTTTGCTAAGTCATCAGTTTTTCTATATTCTACTAAATATGTTTCAAGATTTAAATTTTCATTCCTTTGTTTTAATTTATCTTTTGTTGGTTTTGATAATGCAACATCAGGGTATGGTAATGAATCAATTTTAGAATTTAATTCCATTTTAGCTAATGGTATTAATTCAACATAAATTGTCTTTAGAGCCATATAATTTTGAGCTGTTTCTAATTGAGATGTTAATTCGGCTTTTTTAGCATCATCTTTTAATGTTTCAGCAGAATTTTTAATTACTTCATTATATTTATTGAATTCATTAATAGCATCAGTTTTTACTGCCTCTAAATCTTCTTTTGTGGTATTTTCTTTTTCGGCTTTTGTTTTTAATTCATCATATTTAGAATGACCCTTTAATTTTTCAACAACTGTAGAAACTTCTTTTTTAAGAGCTGTTAAATCACTATGTTCTTTATCTTTATCTGTATCATTTTTGTCAGGAGTTTCTGGGTCTGTTTTTCCTTCTTTTGGAGTCTCAGGTTTTTCTTGTTCTGGTGTAGTTGAATTTCCTTGATTATTGCTTTGATCTATTGCTTCTGTGCTAGAATCTTTTGGACTAGGTTTTTTAGCACAAGCAACCACACTAGCACCAATTAATGTTGAAATTGATAATAATCCAAGACCACTAAAAATTTTCTTGTATTTATTCATTATTCTCCTTAGTACTTAAAATTGTTAAAAATACTTAATATAGATTTAATAATTAGTTATGTATGTAGTACAAAAAAATTTTAGTGGTCAATCATTAAAAAACTTATAAATTTATCATCGCAAAACGAACAAGTTCCTTTTTTTTTTTTTTTTTTAGCAAAATGTAGTAAAATGAGAAAATTTAACTTTAAGATCTATATTTAAGTAAAAAAAAGCAAAGAAACTTACATATTTTTATTATTTAATAATGCATAATTTTAAATGTAAAAAATATTTTTCTATAATTTTATATAAAAAGAGCATCATTAAAATGCTCTTTCAATTATTATCTATGCTTTATTAAGCATTTTTTGAATTTTAAGCTCCTTGTGATGAATGAGGTTTTTTATCTTCATCTTGAGCATTTTTTAAAATTGAATTTAACTTTTTAAGATTTTCAATTAATCATTCAATATTCTTACCATGATTTTGCGATTGATTATTTTTTATTTCATCTGCTTGTTTTTTAAACTTATCTTTATTTTCTTTTGATAATTTACTTAATGAATCAATTTTAGGTATAAAACCAGAACGTCTAGCGGTTTCATAAATATTAAAAATTAATAAACTTTCAGTTCTACCCTCTCCTATTGAATTATCAGTTTGTAGAAATCCTTTTTTAAAATTTGTAATTTGTGAATTATTAAGTAGGCTGCTTAAAGATGATAATACATCATTATATTTCTTAATTTTCGCTTCTCAATCTGATGGTAAAACACTCGAAATTTCATTAACTGTTGATTTATCATTTAATTTTTCTTTAAATTTATCCTTAGCTGATTTTTCTTTGTTTTTGTCTAATTTAATATCTTTTTCTGGGTATGGTAGCTTATTGATATTTGAAATAACTTCATCAAGTTTTAGTTTAATTTGATCAAGTTGTTTATCAAATTCATTTAATTTTTCAATCTTTTTATCATTATCTACGTTATCATCTCCTTGAACTTTGATTGATTCAAGCATTTTTCTTAACTTTTCTTTTGCCGGCGCTTTTTCTGCTGGGTATGGAAGTTTTTCAATTTTCATTAATAATTCCATTGATTTTGTTTCAACTGTAACTTTTGGTTCAGGCAGTTGTGGTGTAGGAGCTGGTTTATCTTCTTGTTTTGAATCATTTTTACCTGCTTCGCCTTTATTTTGATCTTGTGTATTATTTTTTGAGTCATTGCTTTGACCAGTATTACCATTTTGTTCTGGAGTTTCTTTAGGCATTTCTGGAGTAGGTGTGCTAGGCGCATCTGGTGCAGGAGCACCTTCTTTTGGAGTCTCAGGTTTTTCTTGATTATTATGATCTGTCCCTGGTGCAGGATTTTGTGGCATTTCAGGTTTTCCTTGTTCTGGTGTAGTTGAATTCCCTTCATTATTGTTTTGATCTATTGCTTCTGTGCTAGAATCTTTTGGACTAGGTTTTTTAGCACAAGCAACCACACCAGCACCAATTAATGTTGAAATTGATAATAATCCAAGACCACTAAAAATTTTCTTGTATTTATTCATTATTCTCCTTAATACTTAAAAATTGTTAAAAATACTTAATATAGATTTAATAATTAGTTGTGTATGTAGTACGAGAAAATTTTAGTGATCAATCATTATAAAACTTATCAATTTATCATCGCAAAATGAACAAGTTCCTTTTTTTTTTTTTTTTTTTTAGCAAAATGTAATAAAATATGAAAATTTAACTTTAAGATCTATGTTTAAGGACAAAAGAGATGTGTTATTTTTTAAAAAAGTGATTTTTTTATCTATTAATATTTAATCATTAATAATAAATTTTCAGCAATAAATAAAAGAGAACGCATTAACGCTCTCTATAAAATTAATTTATTTTAACCTTTCATTATTGTTTTAGCATTTTCATCTTTGGCACTTTTTAATATAGTTTTTATATTATTGATATTTTCTTTTAATCAATCAACATTTTTACTGTGGTTGGTTTTTTGATTGTTATTTAATATTTTAACTTTGTCTTTAAATTTCTCTTGAATTTCCTTTTTCAGCTTTTTAAATTCAGGCTCAAAAACTGATCGTCTTACAGTTTCATAAACATTTCAAATTAATAAACTTTCAGTAAATTCACCTTCTTTAGAATCATCAGTTTGTTCAAATCTTTTAAGTAAAGAATTAATACGTCCTTTATCAAGGAAGTTATCTAATAATTTAAACACTTCATTATATTTTTCAATTTTATTAGTTCATCCATTAGGTAAAACTTTTGAAATTTCTTCAGCAGTAGCCTTATCATTAAGTTTTTCTTTAAATTTAGCTTTGGCAGATGTTTCTTTGCCTTTTGTTAAATTAACATTTGGATATTTTAATGCGTCAATATCTTTTGTTACTTTTTCAAGTGCTTCCTTGATTTTATTAAGTTTAGTCTCAAAAGTTACTAAACTAGCTAGCTTTTCTTCATTTGTTTTATTAGTTTCTTTTTTAATACTTTCTACTTCATCTTTTAATTTTTGTAATGCTGGAGCAGTTTTGCTTGGGTAACCAGGATTTTTTTCAATTTCAGCTAATAATGCATTTGATTTTTGCTCAACAGTTTCCTTAGGTTGTGGTTGAGGAGTTGGTTTATTTTCTTGTTTTGAATCATTCTTACCTGCTTCGCCTTTATTTTGATCTTGTGTATTATTTTTTGAGTCATTGCTTTGGCCAGTATTACCATTTTGTTCTGGAGTGTCTTTAGGCATTTCTGGAGTAGGTGTACTAGGCGCATCTGGTGCAGGATTTTGTGGCATTTCAGGTTTTCCTTGTTCTGGTGTAGTTGAATGTCCTTGATTATTGTTTTGATCTGTTGCTTCTGTGCTAGAATCTTTTGGACTAGGTTTTTTAGCACAAGCAACCACACTAGCACCAATTAATGTTGAAATTGATAATAATCCAAGACCACTAAAAATTTTCTTGTATTTATTCATTATTCTCCTTAATACTTAAAAATTGTTAAAAATACTTAATATAGATTTAATAATTAGTTGTGTATGTAGTACGAGAAAATTTTAGTGATCAATCATTATAAAACTTATCAATTTATCATCGCAAAATGAACAAGTTCCTTTTTTTTTTTTTTTTTAGCAAAGTGTAGTAAAATGTAAAAAATTCTATTTCTTGTTCATTATAGACTCCAAAGTAACTATTTTTAAAATAATTAATGTCATTATTTTCAATAAATGGAATAATTCATAATAATTATTTTCATTATTAACTAAAAAAAAAAAAAAAAAAAAAGATAACATAAAAATTTAGTCTTGATAAAAACCTAACATTTTTAATTTTTTATTTTTTTAAAATTTAATAGCAAAAAACACAATTATGTAAACAGTATAAATAATTTATAATATGGAAATATTTACATATATGAAAAAAAAAAAAAAAAACGTTCATTTCTATATTGTAGTTATAAACAGTTAATAATTTTTATATATTTTTTTCTTATCTCTTAAAATGCTGAATTATTTATATCTTATAAAATGAAATCACATTTCAATAATATTCTCATTATCTTTAACTTTGCATAATCTCAATACTAAAATTATCTATATTCATACATATAGAAAGAAGAGGAGATATGTCAAAAAAATTTTATGTATTAAACACTTTGATAGGAGCTAGTATTATAGTTCCAATGATCACTATTTCACAAAGCAATACAATAAAAAATAAAAATGAAATTAAGGATAACAAAAGTAAAAATATTGCCCTTTTTAAAAAAGTTGAATCAAGTTCAGTTAATGATACTGTAACAGTTGGACCAGAGAAAGTAGTGGATGGTAAGAAAAATACTTATTGACTATCAGATAGGTTTGAAGATGCTCCGATCGGCGGAAAAACCCAAAGTGGTCAAAGTAAAGCAAAAGACGGAAAAGGATCTTGATTATTAATTGATCTAGGCGAAAAACAAAAAGTAGGCTCATTTCAAATATTCCTAGATAGAGATAATATTTCTGAATATGAAATTTACGCCTCAGATACAAAGGAAAATATTGATAAACAAAAAAATAAAGTATATAGTTGAAAAAAGTCTGATAATGATTTAGAACAATTAGTATTATTTGGCAACTTCAAACAAGTCAAAGAAAATGTCCAATTTGTTAAATTTAAAGCATTAAAGTGACAAAAACAAGGCAGAACACAGGTTTTTAAAAATGAATTTGAAAAAAGAAAATTAAAAAATAGTATTTATGTAAATGAATTCGAACTGTACGCTGATGCTATGAATCTTGATAAAAATCCATATAAAATATTACAAAAATATGAAAACTGAAATCCTGAATATGACTCAACCAAAAAACAAATAAAATTACCTGATAGGATTGATTTAGAAACTACAAAAATAAAAGCTGATTATGAACAAATAGTTGATGAAAATGGAAAGGTTACTCAACCACTTACTGACAAAGATGTTGAAATTTTATTAGTGCATACTGATGAAAATGGGAGAAGATATCCACTTAAACCAAAAAAACCAAAAATCACTATTCCGGGATTACATAAACAACAAGATAACAAAAATCAAAAACCAAAAGTAGCAGTTGAAATTGCTGAATGATGATCAGATTCATCTGAAAAACTAAAAATTAAAGATAATTTAAAAGTATTTGTAAAAGGTAATTTAAGTCCTGAAATAAAAAAAATATTAGATGAATTTAAAAAAGATTATAAAGCATTATTTAATAAAGAATTAAGTTATCAATCTTTTGATAAAGATGCTGAATTAAAGAATAATGTTATTTTAGATTTATCAAATAAAAACATTAATGGTTTTGATAATGAAACATATAAAATGTCTATTGAAGATAATGTAATTATCACAGCAACACACAAGACAGGCGCAAATTGAGCAACAAGAACATTTTTACAAATGTTGCTATTAGATAAAGATTTCAGTATTCCAAAAGGAATAATGAAAGATTACCCTAAATACAAAGTTAGAGGTTTTTCTATTGATGTTGGTCGTAAACCAATTTCAATGCAACTTTTAAAGGATATTGTTAAACAAATGTCTTGGTATAAACTAAATGAGCTTCAAGTACATTTATCAGATAATTTAATTCAACTTGATGATTATTCATCGGAAAAAAATACAGAAAAAGATATTGAAAATAGTTTTAATGCATATTCAGGATGAAGGTTAGAATCAAGTAAATATAAAGAAATTAATGGTAAAAAACATTACTTACATAATGAAGATTATCACTATACTAAAAAAGAATTTAAAGAATTTATGAATTATGCACATGAATATGGTGTAAATATTGTTCCTGAATTAGACTTCCCAGCGCACGCTCTTTCAATCACTAAAATTTGAAAAAAATTTGCTATTAAACAATTTAATGATAAAAGTCAATATGGAAGCCTACATAAACCTTTAACAGATCATATTGATATTAAGAAAGAAGGTGCAAAAAAACTTATTAAAGAAATTTTAGATGATTATACCAAAGATGGTGCAATATTTGATAAAGCTTCAGGCACAACTGTTCATATGGGTGCAGATGAATTTTATGTCGATCATGATGCGTATTATGATTTTGTTAATGAAATGTTTAAATATTTTATAGATAAAGGTATTCAAGTTCGCTTATGAGGTAGTTTTTCGGCATTTAGATCAAAAACTAGATTTATAAAACCAGAGTATCGAGATAAAGTTCAAATGAGTATTTGAAATATAGGATTTTCACATCCGCAAGATATGTACAATGATGGTTATAACATTATAAATGTAATTGATTCACCAGGATATATAGTTCCAGATGGAGAAGGACAAAAAGGCCCATACAAAGACTTTTTAGATAACTCTAAGGTATATCAAGAATATGAGGCTAATACTTACTTATGATTAAACGGAAAAGTAGAACACAAGGTAGAACTACCATCAGGTTCAGATCAGGTTTTGGGTGGAATGTTTGCTTTATGAGGCGATAAACTCCTAGATACAAGAGCAACAGGGTTAAATGAATATGACCTATATGAAAGATTCAAAGATGCTGCTCCTTATTATGCAACTAAATTATGAGGAATTGGTTCAGATGGTTTAGATTCAGATTTTGAAGATTATAAAAATAATATTGTTAATAAACTAGGACAAGCTCCAGGAATTAATCCTGAACATAAAATTAGTTTAAATAAAAATCAAAGACAATACTTTAAATATGATTTTAAAGGAAAAACAAAAGAAGAAAAATTATTAGATAAAACTGGTGATTTTGGAATTTTAAATCTATCTAATAATGTTGAATTAGTGGATGATGAAGGTATAAATGCACTTAAAATAAATGATAAAACATCAAAAGTTAATTTAAATCTTGGTTTAATCGGTTTTGATAACAAGATCTCATTTAAAATCAAAAGATCTAAGCCCAAAACTGATCAAGAAGAAGAAGTGATATTTAGTGCAGATGCTCCATATGGACAAATTGCTATTAAAGCAAAACAAAAAGGTTCAAAGAATTTTGGATTTAGTCGTGAGTTAATGGATTATACTTTTAATTATGAATTACCTTATGATAAATGAGTAAATATTGAATTAGTAAGTGAATTTGATAAAGATAAAAAGCTCGCTAAAACAAAATTATTTGTTGATGGAAAAGAAACTGGTGGTGAGGCAATCGGAACAAATGGTTCAATGAAATATAATTACAATACAAATAAACCAGAAATTCATACATTTAAAAATTCATCATTATTTTTACCTTTAGATTATATTGGAGATGGTAAAAACACATTTAGTCGTTTGATAACCGATATTGAACATGTAAGCAAATTTAAAGATGATAAAAATAAAACAAAATATGAAGCACTAGATAAAATTCAACCAAAGTTAACAACAGTAAAAGTAAATAAAGTTGAAATTAATGATATTAACATCTCAAATATTGATGAAGCAAAATATGACTATCAATCGAAAATACTTCATAAATATAGTGATTTTATTGTAGTGAACATAACTATTAGTGATAAAACAAATAAAGATATTTTTATATCAAAAAACTTTGCATTAACTTTACACAGTACTGAACTAGCTCAAACAAAACAAACAATTGAAGCTATTAAAGGTTCAAGTGAGTATAATGAATTATTAAAATCTTTAAATAAAGAAGAAACAACTATTGAACAATTAAATAGTATAAATCTTAGGGCGAATGAAATACTTAAGAATCAAAAACAAAAAACTTTTAATCTTTTAAATCAATTAAAAAATGATAATAACTTAAAGCCAGAATTAAAAAATAAATTAGATCAAGCAAAAAGTTATAATGAACTGTTAGAATTAAATAAAGAAATTTCAAAAGCTCTAGAGCAACAAAATCTAAAGTCAATAGAGAAGCCAAAAGAACCTCAAAAACCAAAAACACCAGATAAGCCAATTGACAAACCAAAAACACAAAATAAAAAAACAAAGGAAATTTCAAAAAAATCAATATCTGGTATTATAATTGGCATCATTGTCTCTATTATTACTTTATTACTAATAATTAGTGGAATTTACTTTATCAAAACAAAGAAAAACAAAAATAAAAACTAATTTAAACACCTCCTAATCTAGGAGGTGTTTAAATTTATAAAACAAAAATGAGTATAACAATATTGAATTGTTGATACAAAAATCAATGTCTAGACTAAAAAAGATATGTAAATTAGAATCTATAATTCAATGAACTTGGTGAATTATAATACTTTTAATCCTATATTATAGACTCAAAAACTTACAAGACTCATAATGCTTCTTCAGTTCCTACATAGACAAAATATATTGTAATTGTTATAATTTTAACATCAATAACAAAATATAAATAAGGAAATATTATGAAAAAACGTTCAAAACTCATATTATTTAATTCATTTTTATTAGGCGGAATAGTTGCGCCTATCATGATAGTTTCAGCAACAAATAAACCTAATAATATATCTCAAAATATTGAATACTACAATTTATCACAGCAAAAAACAGAATGAACTCCAGTTTATGACCCCAAAACACATAAAATTATCATTCCAAAAGCTAAAGGTGATGATAAAGTACGCCTTGAAGCGGACTATGAACAAATAGTAGATGAACAAGGAAATGTTTATGAACCTTTAAATGATAAAGAAGTTGAAGTTATGTTAGTTTATGAAAAGAAAGTATCATAAATTGAATAAAAACAAATAATGTTTTTAACAAAGAATACTTTTATATGTGATGTATATATAGTATTCTTTGTTCTTTTTTTATTTAATCTCATAAACAAAAAAACTTATTTTTAAGAAATAAATGCTTTATAATAGATTTACAAACAAGCAGATTAGGAAATATGTATGAAAAAAATAAGAAAAATATTTAATAAATTAGGTCTTACTACATCAATTATTTTATTAAGCACTATCACTTCTTGTACAAATCAAGAATCTAATGAAAAACCTTCAATAAAGCATAATAATAATAATAATAATAGAAATAAGACAAAAGATGAAAGCAAAAAAAGTGAAAGAGAAAATGAAAAAACAAAAAATATTAAAAATGCAAAAGAGATAGTTAAATTATCAATTCAAAAACTTGAAGAACACCCAGAATATAATAAATTATTGGATAGACTTAATTCAAATGATGACTCAATTGAGAATTTAACAAAATTAAAACAAGATATTGATGAAATTTTTACCAACGAAAAAAATAATTTAAAAAATGAATTAAATAAACTTGAATCATCAGAAAAGATTGCTATTAAACAAAAAATTGAGGAATCTAATAATTACAAAACTTTAAAACAAATAAAATCTAATATTAAACAAAAACTTGAAGAACAAGAAAAACTTAAAAAAGACGTAGAAGAATTAGAAAATACCATTGAAAATATTAAAACTAAAAAGTCTAAATTAAGTGAGTTGGATGATAAATATAAAAAGAATAAAAATGTTGTTTTAGAAGCTATTAAAGTCGATGCGACACAAATTGAATTCGCTAATCAAGAGCTAAAAAATGATCTTGATGTTGTAAAAGAAGCCATTAATCAAAATGGTGAATTATTAAAATTTGCTTCTGATGAAATTAAAAATAATAAGAATGTAGTTTTATTAGCCATATCAAAAACAGCAAATGCATATAAATATATTTCTAATATTCTAAAAGCTGATGTTGATTTAGCAAAAGCAGCATTTGCAAAAGATGGTTTATTAATTAAAGAAGCAGACTCTAAAATAAAAACAAATAAAGAAATCGCTTTAATTGCAGTAAAACAAAATGGACTTGCTTTTGAGTTTATTGATGATAAATTAAAATCTAATAGCGATGTTGCAATTGAAGCATTTAAACAAAATGGACTTGCTTTGCAATTCGCTTCTGAATCATTAAAAAATAGTGTTTTTACTGCTAGATATGCAATAGTAAACAATCCAAAAGCTATTGAATTTGCAACTGAAAAAGTAAAAAAAGATCCTGAAATTATGTGTATTCTAGCTAAATTAGGAACACATCAAAAAAATGATCCTGATAAAATTTTAGAAGAATGTGAAGTTGCTTCAAATTCTTAAATCATTAAAAAATTGGACAAAATTGTCCAATTTTCATTTTATTTATTATAACCTTTACCATCACGGATTTTTCCGTTTTCACCATGTATATAATATGTTCCATTATTTTTTTTAGCTAAATCTCTCGCATATGGAATCGCTTCTTTTTGAGTTTCAAATAAAATTGTTGTTCTTTCTGCTCCTTCACGATAAACTCTTCATTTATCTTTTTCTTTATCTTTTGTTATATGTCAAATTGGTTTTAAATCTTTTTTAATTTCTTTATTTTCCATCTTTATTCCTCTATATCTAATTGATCAATTCTAATTTGGTGACGACCACCCTCGTATTTTGTATGAATATATTCATCAATAATTTTTTTAGCATCTTCAAATGCAATTTGTCTTCCACCAAACACGAGCACATTGGCATCATTATGTAATTTAGCAAAATGAGCATCTTCAATAGAAACGACCCTTGCGGCTCTAATGTGTTTATGTCTATTTAACGCATATGAAATACCTAAACCAGTACCACACATTGCTATACCAAAATCAGGATGTTTATCATTAATATAATTGGCTAATTTATGTCCTTGTTCAGCATAACTAATTGGAATTTCATCTGTTTCTGGACCTAAATCCACAACTTGATAGCCTAGCGTTTTTACATAATCTATTAATTTTTGTTTTAATCTAAACCCACCATGATCACTTGAAAATGCTATTATTTTATTTTGCATTTATACTCCTTAAAAGTTCTTGAAAATAACTAATTAATTATACAAGAATTAGACACAAATTATTATAATTTTATATATGAAACTAATTAGAATTGAAAAGTTTATAAGTAATAATTTAGGAATTTCTAGAAATGAAATTAAGCGACTAATAAAACAACAAAAAATAAAAGTAAATAATCAAATTATAAATAAAATTATCCATATTACTGATAAAGATAAAATAACCATTAATGATGAAATAATTCAAGACTTTTCTCGTGTTTACATAATGTTAAATAAACCAAAAGGTTATATTTGTGCCAACCATGATAAATACCATAAAACAGTTTTTGATTTATTAGAACATAAATATCAAAATATCAAAAATCTTCACACCATTGGACGCTTAGATAAAGACACAGAAGGTATATTAATTTTAACTAATGATGGAGAACTTACTCATAATTTAGTATCATCAAAAAAACATATTCCAAAAACATATTATGTAAAGGTAGACAAAAAGCTAAATGATGATCTTATTTTTCAGTTCAAAAAAGGTGTTAATATAAATGAAAAAAAGCTAACTAAAAGTTCAGAATTAAAAATTCTGAATGACTTTGAGGCAGAATTAATAATTTCAGAAGGTAAATTTCATCAAATTAAAAGAATGTTTCAAGCATTTAATTATAAAGTTATTGAACTTAAAAGAATTAAATTTAATAATTTAAAACTACCTAATTCCCTAAAATTAGGATCATATCTTGTGATAAAAAAAGAAGATTTAACTAAATAAAACTAAAAAATAACAAATTATTTATTATGACTTATTAAAAAGTAAATTAAGTAGATTAATTCGTTAATAATACAATATTATCTACCTTTTTAAATATTCTAAATAAAAATATTCAGATCACACTGAATATTTTTATTATTTTTAATCTTGATCAACTAATTTTTTAGCTTCTTCTAGTTCAACACTAAAAAAGTTTGTAACTCCCCGTTTTTGCATTGTTGCACCAAATAAAGCATCAACTCTTGTCATAGTTCCTGTTCTATGAGTAATAACTAAAAATTGAGTTTGTTGTTTAAGTTCTTGTAAATATTCAGCATATCTAATAACATTAGCTTCATCAAGCGCAGCTTCCACTTCATCTAAAATACATAATGGAAGAGGTCTTGCTCTAAGAATAGCAAATAATAATGAAATTGCAATAAGTGATTTTTCGCCACCAGAAAATAATTTTAAGTTTTTAACAGTTTTTCCAGGGGGCTGAGCATAAATGCTAATACCACTTTCAAGAATATTTTTTGGATCAATGAATTCTACTTTTGCAGTTCCACCACCAAACATTGATGAGAATACTTTATGAATTTCACGATTTACATCATTAACAATATTTGTCAATCTGGTTACTATTTTTTTATCCATTTCAGCAATAGCAGCTAAGCAAATATTTTTAGCCTCAATAACTTCATCACGATTTTTGACATCATTTTGATATCTTGCATCAACCTCTTCATATTCCTGAATTGATTCAAGATTTACATTTCCTAATTCAGATATTTCTAATCTAAGATTTTTAACATTTTCAGCAGCTGCCTCTGGCGAAATTGTTAAAGGATAATTAGCCTTTGCATTTTCGAGTGTCAAACCATAATATGAAGTCAATCTTTCTTTATCGACCGCCAATGAAGCTTTAGCTTTTTCATTTGCATTAGTTTTATTAGTAAATGATGAAAGTAATTGACTTAACATTCCATTTTGCTCATTATTCTTTTTGTTCAACACTTGTATATCAGCATCTAATGAATCTTTTTGTTCAATTGCTGTTGTAAGATCAAAATCTAAAATAGCTAACTCACTTCTTTTTTGAGAAATTGTTTTTTCAGTTTCATTCAATTTAGTAAGATCATCAGTCATATCTAATGCATCATTAGAAAAGTCAATATCTGTTTTATGTTTATTTATTTGACTTTTTATATCAAAAATTTTTGACGAAAGTGTTTTAATTACAACTTCTTTATTCTTTTGTCTTTGTTCTTTAAGCATTAATTCTTGATTTTCTTTTGAGACATTAGATTTTAACTTCTCGATCATTGCTGATAAACCAGGAAGAAATTCCTCATTTTCTCTAATTTTATCGTCTAGTCCTAAAATATTTTCGGAAGCTTCTTTAGTACCACCGACCATAATACCACCGACCCTAATAATATCTCCATCAAGAGTTACAACCATATATTTCTTATCCATAATGGTTGAAATTTCATTAGCGGTTTTAATATCGGAAACAACAATAACATTACCTAATAAAAACTCATTTAATACTCTATATTCTTCTGAAACTGTAACTAACTCAGAAGCAATACCAACAAATCCAGGATTATTTCTAATCACTAATAAATAATCATCTCTAACAAATTTAGATTTAATGGTTGATAAAGGAATGAATGTTGCTCTACCACCATCATTAGATTTTAAGAAATTAATTGCTTTAACAGCTGTATCAGAATGATCAACAACTATATGTTGAGCAGCACCTTTCAAAATGGTTTCAAGTGCAGGAAGATATTCTTGTGAAGTTTTAATCAAATCAGCAACAATACCTTTGATGCCTCTAAAATTATTTTTATTATCTAAAATGGTTTTTGTACCTTTAAATAGGTTTGTCTTACTATCCCTTATTCTTTTTAATTGATTTAAATTAAATTTAATATTGCGTTCTTGTTCTAAATGATTATTTATTTCAATATTAATATTGTTTATTTTTTTTCTTAATTCATTAATTTCATTATCAAGTTCATCTTTTTCTTTTAATGAATTTTGATAATTTTCTTCAAAAGTTTTTAGGTCTATTCCTAGTGAATTTACTGTACTAATAAGAGCATTCATTCTTTCTTTTTCATCGAACTGACCTTTTCCTTCTGCAACTACGGCTCTTCTGGCTTTTGCCTCCATTATGGTTTGTTCTAATGAAGAAATATGTGCTTCTATTACTTTTTTATTAGCTGAGAATTGAGAAATAATTTTAGTAATTTCTTTTATTTTATCTGTTTTCTCATTTATTTGATCTGAAAGACTTTTGATATCATTTTTATATGCGATCTCAGTTTCAGCAACTCCTGCCAATTCTTCACTAAGCTGATTATGAATTTTGGTATTTTTTTCAATTTCATAAACTAAATAACCGACTTCAATATTTTTTAAATCATCACTTATTTGTTTATATTTATAAGCTTTTTCAGCTTGCTTTTTAAGAACCGACAATCTTTTTTCAAGTTCATTGATTTTAGTATCAACAATTTTTAAGGTTTGGTCTGCCGATTCAAGTTTTCTAGTTGCTTCAATTTTTCTAAATTTATATTTCGAAACACCTGCTGCCTCTTCAAAAATTAATCTTCTATCATCATCAGAAGATTGAGCAATGTCAGAAACTGTTCCTTGCGAAATGATAGCAAGAGAACTTTTTCCAATACCTGTTTCCATCGCTAGAGCTTTAATGTCTTTGTGTCTTGCTTTTTCACCATTAATAAAATAATCATTAATTCCTTTTCCACGTTCTAAAACACGTGAAATAGTAATAAAATCAGCATCAATAGAACTTATTCTATCTTTATTATCAAAGGTTAAAGAAACCTGAGCCTTATTCATTGGTTGAACAGTTTTAGAACCAGCAAAAATAACATCTTCCATTGTATCACCACGCAATTCTTTTGAGCTTTGTTCTCCTAAAACTCATCTTATTGCATCGTTTATATTGCTTTTTCCTGAACCATTGGGTCCAACAATTCCTGCAACCCCGCCGTCAAAGCGTAATACAATTGGATCTGCAAATGACTTAAATCCATGTGCTTCTAACTTAACTAACTTCATTTTTACCCCTTATTTAATTTTTTTAATGCATCTTTTGCTGCATTTGTTTCAGCTTCCTTCTTTGTTGTTCCGCAGCCGATTCCATAAATATTTTTATTATGTATTGCTTTCGCTTCAAAAGTTTTATTTTCCTTTTCTTCAACAAAATATGAGATATTTTCTCTACTAAAACTTTGAAAATGTTCTTGTAATTCTGTTTTTGGATCCTTGTGATCTGAAATAATTAAACTCTTATTCGAAATTTGTGAAAGCAAATGTTTTTGAACAAATTCCTTTGCTTTTAGCAATCCTTGATCTATAAAGATTGCGCCTAATATAGCTTCAAAAACATCTGCTTGCACCTTCATTGAACCGGTTACTTCATAATACATTTGACCGGGTCCGGTTCTCAAAAGTTTTATTAATCCTAGTTTTTTAGATAATTCGGATAACGTTTCAGTTTGTACTATTGATGAACGATATCTTGTTAACTCTCCTTGAGATGCTTCATTGATTTTTTTAAAAATGTGCGCAGAAACAATGAAACTTAGTATTGCATCACCTAAAAATTCTAAGCGCTCATAATTATATGCTTTTGTATCATTTCTATTAAATGATTTATGTGTAGTAGCTTGATAAAAATATTCTAATTTTTTAGGAATTATTTTTTCTTTTTTTAAAAATTCTAAAATTTTACTTTCATAACTAGACATTTTTAAATTCCCTTAATTTTTTATCAAGCTCTTTTTCAATTGCATAATACATTTGGAATAAGGCGCTATATATTGATTTTTCATCACTTGAACCATGAATTTTCAAGGCTAAATTATTAACTCCAATAACCCATGCAGCTCCTACGTTACGATAATCTAAAACATTCATAACCTTTTTAAAAGCCGGTTTCATTAATAAAGCACCAATTTTAGTTCTTATTGAAGATAAAGCAGTCGATTTAATCGCATCTTTAAAAGTAAAAATTGCTCCTTCATAACTTTTCAAAACTAAATTACCTCCGTATCCATCAATCACGGCAACATCATACATTCCTCTTAAAATATCTCTTGGTTCAGAAAAACCAATATAATTAAGTCTTTGATCATTTTCGATTAATTTAGCAGCTAATTTAACATATTCCAAGCCTTTATACTCTTCTGTACCAATATTTAAAAGTGTTACTTCTGGGTTTTTAGAACTAAAAATTGTTTTATGAAAAATTGTTGCTAATTTTGCTCATTCATAAAGATTTTCAGGCTTAACTTCCAAGTTCGCACCGACATCTAATAAAAGCACCTTTCTCCCATTCAATCCGGTAGCAACAGGCATAAATGCCGGGCGTAATATGCCTTCAATTCTTTTTGATTTAAAAATTAATGAAGCAATGTAACTGCCGCTATCACCTCCTGAAATCACACCATCATTTTCATTATTAACTACTGACATAATTGCTTGATTCATAGATGTTTTTTCTTTTAACATTGCTCTAATATTTTTTGGATCAGATGGAACTAAGCTATTTTGAATTAATTTTATCTGAGAATTTTCCATTAGTTTTAAACCATTAAAATCACCTATCAATGTAACCCTAACATCTTCAAATTTTTTTGTAAATTCTAATACTGAATTATATACCACATATGGGCCATTATCAAGACCATTTGTATCAATTATAATTTTCTTCATTATTCAACCCCTATCAAATAATGATAATTAGGTTGGTTCCCTTCTATAATTTCTACTTCAATATCATAATTTGAATTTATAAAATTTAACAATTCTTCTGACTCACTTATGCTTCCTTCATCGCCATAATAAATCGAAATTATCTCACTAGAGCTCTTAATCATTTTAGTAGTTAATGTTTTCAAGGCTTGGCTAGCTGTTCTTGTGCTAGCAATAATTTTGCCATTAAGAATTGCAAGATAATTTCCGACTTTAATCTCGATACCATCTATTTTTGTATTTCTAATTGCCTTTGTAATCATTCCAGTTTGTACATCTTCAATTGAATCAACCATAATTTCATTATTTTCTTCTGGTTCAAAATCTGAGTTAAAATTTAATACCGCTGTAATACCTTGAATTTGTGTTTTAGTCGGAATGACAATAACGTTTTTATCATCAACGACTTGTGCTGCTTGTTGAGCAACCAAAATAACATTTGAACTATTAGGTAAAATAAAAACATTATCTGCATTTACTGAATTAATTGCGTTTATCAAATCCTGTGCAGATGGATTTTGGGTTTCACCTGATTCTACAATATAATCAGCACCTAATTCCTTCATTTTACTAATGATACCGCTTCCTAAATTACATGAAACAACAGCACATTTTTTACGATCTTGATTTTTCTTTGATTCATTAAATTTTTCATTATTAGCTTTTGAATTATTAGCTTGCAAAGTCATATTTTCTGATTTAATTTTAATAAATTCACCATATTCCTGAGTAATATTTAAAAATTCTCCTGGTTTTTCAGTGTGACCATGAACTTTTAAAATGTTATCATCATTAACAACAACAAGGGAATTAACTTGTTTAGATATTTTTTTAATAAAAGATTTTTTGTTAAACTTCTCAGGTTCATTAAGATCAATTAATACCTCAGTACAATACCCAAATTCACCATCATAAACTTCTTTATCACTTAAAAATATTGATACTTCTTCTGTTGCATTTGAAATTTCAACTGGTCTTCCATTTAAATATTCATTAATACCTCAAAAAATTTTATAAAGACCTTCTCCACCTGAGTCAGTTACTCCAACTTCTCTTAATATTTTTAATTTATTAGGAGTTTCATCACAACTTTTTCTACTAAAAGTAAGTACATCAGCTCAAATCTCTTGTAATGAGACATGTCTATTTACATCTTTATATTTTGCAACTACATTTTCAGTTGTTTCTCTAATTACAGTTAAAATTGTTCCTTCAACCGGTTTAAATACAGATTTATATGCTCGATCAACCGCTTGTTCTAGCGCATCTAAAAATTCATCTAAATTTAGGTTTTCCATGTTTTCACAACCGATTGAAAAACCTTTAAAAATCTGGCTTAATATAACACCAGAATTACCTCTAGCCTCATAAATCATTGCAGTTGAAATAATTTTAGACACTTCTGAAATAGAAGTTTTATTTGATACTTGTGACATTTTAGAACCAATTGTACCAACTGTAGAAGCTAAATTAGTTCCAGTATCCCCATCCGGTACCGGAAAAACATTTAAAGCATCAATTTTATCTTTTGAGTTTATTAATGCATTAGCACCAGAAATAATTGCCTTTGCAAATGTCAAACCATCTAAAAGCACTTTTTTATTCATTAACAACTCCTTTTAAATAGATTGTAAGATTATTAAATTTAATTTTGTTCTGTTTAAATTCATAACTTAGTTTTTTATATAATTCAGTATTTAAATCTTTAACTCTAATTCCACTTAAAACTGAAATAGCTATTTGAAAATTTCAACCTTCAATAGTTTCGTTTGCAATAATCATATCTTCAAGCGGCAATAACTCATTGTCATTAATTGTCAGAATTGTATCAACATATGAAAGCTGGTGTAATTTCTTAATTCCAGGAGTTGATGTAATTATTCGGATAAAAATTTCTTTTATTTCTTTTTTATTCATAATAGCCTCATTAATAATCGATTGAAATTAATATGATATTTTAATAATATTGATATTATTATAATGCATAAATGTATTTTTTGAAACATATATATATTACTAAATAATCATAGGAGCAATATGTCCGTTAATATTGAAAAAGCAATTGTAATTGATATAAATCTCAAGAGTGATAACAATCATATTGTAACTTTTTTTAACCAAAAAGGCATTTTTAGATTAGTTGCAAGCGGGATAGATAATTTACTTTCTAAAAATCGTAATAATTTACAACTCGGTTCCATTGTTGAAATAGCATATTTCCCCACTAGATTAAAAGGCAAGATAGGGAGATTAAGATCTGCATACTTAGAAACCTTATTAAACCTTTTAGAAATATCGAATTTAACATTTTTTAAAAATATTTCAAATCTTTTAAAAAATATAAATTCATCAAATCATTTATTCGAACTTTATCAAAGAGTTTTTCCATTTATTGGTAAAAAATATAATAGCAAACTAATGACTTTTTTTTATGCTCAAAGTTTGTTTTACTTTGGTATTGATCCGAATTATAACCAATGTAGAGTATGCCATAGAAAAAATAATTTAATAAACTTTAATATTGATAAAGGCGGTTTTATTTGCAATCGCCATTCTAAAGATGAGCCAATACAAAGTATTGAATATCTTAATGCAATTTGACTATCATTTAACAATTTCAAAAAATACATATTCACAATTGGATATAACTTAAATTATAAAATAAAAAATCTATATATTAACATAATTAAAGAAGCAGGATACTATGTATAAAAAACCCGTTAGACTTTAACGGGTTCTACGACGGTATCTGCGAGCTAAATTATGGATCATATCTGTTTCTTCTCACAAGCTTTTTTTATGAACGCAACGATAAGAATTTAATTTATGTTCATTAATTAATTTATCTTTAAACATTATATCTAAATAATAGTCGATAATTGTATCATTGAAGAAATAACCATTCATGCTATATAATTCCACAACGTTTCTTACTTCTTTAAAAATTTTAGTTTTAGTTAATTTAGAATATCCATAATATCTTGAATTTTCATTAAATTCTTCTTTATCAACTATTTGCAATTCCTTAGTTGGATAACTTTTTAAATCAAGATCATAATCAATAAATTTAATAGTACGATCTTCAAAAATTGGATATGATGATAAATTAATATAATAAGATTTACCAATACCGGATTTAAATAAAACAATTGCATTATAAAATGATTTTTTTGGTATGAACCATAAAGCATCATCTTTATAAATTCAACCCTTTCTGGCTTTTAAAGTTTCGGTTACTCTAGTTCCTTTTAATGACAAAACAATATGTCTCTTATTATGAAATATAACTTTCGCATTGGTTCATTGACGATATAAAAAACCATCATGTTTATAAGCTTGGATATTTATCATTTTACCAACCTTAACTTGACTAAAATCTCATTCCATTAACTTTCTGTCCTTTTATTTAAAATTCTAATAATAGTTTTATTATCATTATTTTCTACAATAAATTTATTAAAATCATATAATGAAACATTAGTTGAACGTTGAGATGAAACTGCTCTTTGAGTTGGCAATGTGATTTTTTTATCTAACAATAATTCATCATCTGTTGCAATGTTATCATTATTGATATCATTTCACAAATATATTTCAGTATCATCATCATTAACAGTTATATAATCATTTGTAATATAACTTACATAATTTTCAGAATAACCTGCATCGGCTGGATAATATCTATTTTCTATTTGCTTTTGTCTATCAGAGGTTAAATAATACTTATTTTCATCAATTTCATATAGCTTAGCACCTTCATCATAATTTTTATGACCAAAAAAACTAAAAGTACTTAAGTACTTAAATTTAGAACTTCCATAAATACCATTTTTGCCTTTTAAAACTATACCTGATACTTTCTCATTTGCTTTTAAATAACCAGAAAATTTAATGTTGTTTGCGGCACTTCGATCATATTTCACATTATTTTTATCAACGGGTGTAACCTTATTTTCATAATAAATTTGGCTAATTGTTTTTCCATATCCCATTGTTTCTAAAAATAATTTATAAAATTCTAAAGATCTATTTTTTGATTTAACACTAGGTAATTTTGCCTTCACTTTCTTGTTATTCTTATTTTCAATATATCTAAATCCGCTAATGTCAAACACTGAATTCGGAAAAGCAATTGCATTATCTTTTCTTGTTCCATCATTAGGATTAATTCCCACACCATCTTGAAATCAATATTGTCTAGTTGGTGAATCGAAATTATTTAAATATGTTTTTGATCAATCTTCTGCATTTCCAGAAGGTGAAAAAACCTTTATTTTTCTGCCTTTTTTATCAAGAGTAATGAATCTAGTTCCAAATCAATTAATGGTTGCCTTTTCTTCAATTTCATTATCTAATGATTTATTTTCATCATTAATCGAAAAATATGACTCATAACCATATTTTGTATATTCTCTAGGAATAAGCTCAGTTAATGAAAAGTTATATTTCAATCTTGGTGTTGATAAAGTAAATGCTCCACTTGGTGAATATGGCATCTCTAAATTGGCAGGTGGATTATTAAATAAATAATTTGGGGTTTGAAACTCATTTGAAAGTCTTCAAATATCATTTAATGACAGTTTCATATGCAATAAATTTCTAGGATAGTTTTCTTCCGGACTCAACGAGTTAATTCTCAATTTATATAATGTTGAAGGTTCAATATATGATTTTTTATTAAAATCATAATTTAATAATTTATAAAATTTAGAGGCAAAATAAGCATTTCAAAATTGTTGAGATCCATGTGTATGATTGGTATTTTCGGGTGTTGTTGAGGGATTATAATATATTAATGTTGTTTGCCTTTTATTTATATCATCACCATTATTAATATCAACTTTTTCGTCATCTAAAATACCGGTTTCAGCATAAGTTGTAGCTCAATGATGCATATATTCATGAAATATTGTTGGCATTAGTCCGCCTATTATTTCATATGAACTAAAATCTTTTTCAGCAAATATTGAACCATTAATAAATATTTTTTTAAATTCAGGTAAATATAATCCATTTGCATTTTGATTTATAACAGTAAAATCATTAATATTAATTGAGTCAAGGTCAAAAACTTCTGTACCAAATGGAATTTTTCTCTTAAATTCTTGGGCTAAATTTAAAAGACCTTCTCTATCTAGTAGATATCTCCTTGATCCAT